>JAPSJG010000316.1 GCA_031178305.1 Sinorhizobium sp. | reverse complement strand
GAGGCCATCCACTTTCTGAACGATGCCATGGCGCTCGGCGGTCTCTCCTATCTTCATGAGGCCGGCATTCCGGTTCCCGAGAGGGTATCTGTCGTTGGATTCAACGGAACGTCGCTGGCAAATGCCGTACGCACCCGGCTGACCACCATCGATGTGCCGCGAATGGCGATCGGTTCGGTGGCAGCCCGTGCGCTCTTGCAGATCCTCTCGGATGAGCACGTAAAGGGCACTTCGCAGGCGCCCTTGCGCGTTGTTCAGGGCAATACGACCGTGATCATCTGACGCAAAAGAGGGGCGCCATTCCCGGCGCCCCAGCTAGGGAGATTACACTTTGCCCCAGATCTTCTTGTATTCGTCCCGGTAGCCGTTGTCCGGGTCGAAGGTGTTCTTCGGTCCGCCGTCGAATTCAACGTTGTCGGCAGTCACCACGTGTAGCGGTGAGAGGTAGCCTGACCATTTTTCACCGGTGAAGGCCCGGTTCAACTCGTCGACGAGCTGCCAGCCCTGCAGGTTCAGCGGTTCGGCAACCGTCACCTTCTGGAACTGGCCGGCGCGGATGCGCTGATAGGCGGATTCGGAGCCGTCGCCGGCGGCGACATTGATCGGCGCATCGGTGCCTCCCTTGCCGGCCGCGCCCAATGAGGGTCCCATGAAATCGAAATAGAGATCGTTGATCGCCAGCGAGTGCGTCCACTGGTCGCCGTATTTCTGCAGAAGCGACGTGGTCAGCTGCGGCATTCGCTGCGAGGTTTCCGCGATTGGTGTGTCGACATATTCGAGTACCGTGCCACCGAGCGCTTCGATCTCCGCCTTCATCTTGTCGGCCTTGGCGATGGCGATCGCATAGGTCGAGTCCGTGAATATCACGACACCCGGCTTGCCTTGGGCATCGACATAGGCCCAATTGGCGGCCGCTTTCGATACCTCCATCGCGTCGGTGCTGACATTGGCAAAGAGACCCGTCTTCTCGTCGGGTCCGATCACCGGGCCGGCGTGCCACGCGACGAGCGGGATGCCGGCGGCTTTCGCCTGTTCGAGCGCCGGCGCCTGCTCGACGGCGTCGAAGCCGTTGATGATGATGCCGTCCGGCTTGAGCGCCATGGCCTGTCCGAAGGCGGCCGTACGACCGCCGATAGAGCCGGCCCCGTCGAGGACCTTGACCTGCCAGCCGATCGCGGCGGCGGCCTCCTCTACGCCCGTGGTAACCCCAAGGATGCCGCCGTTCTTCAGGTCGCCGGCAAGCACGACGATCGTCTTGCCCTCCTGCGCCTTCGGGCCGGATGTCGGCCCGTCCCAGGCGCTCACCTTGCTCGCATATTTGTCCACCAGTGACTTGGCGTCGATCATCGGATCGGCCAGGGCAACATTTGCCCCGACCAACGCCACTGCCGCGACCGTCCCGGTCATGAAAGTCCTGCGCTTCATTTCCCCTTCCTCCCTTAGGTAAGTTCTGATGCGGATTTTCGAAATCATTGCTTGGCGACTGGCGCCGACGTCGGCTTGCTGGTCACGATCCCGCGCTTGCGCTGCGCATAACCCGCAATGCCGATCGCGACGAGCAGCGTCACACCGTTGAAGAGCGGTTCGACGAAGAATGAGCCGCCGACCTGCTGGATGCCGGAAATGCCGACGGCGAGTATGATCACGCCGATCATGGTTCCCCAGACGTTGACGCGGCCCGGCTTGATCGTGGTCGAGCCGAGGAAGGCGCCGACGAGGGCGGGCAGCAGATATTCAAGTCCGACACTTGCCTGGCCGATCCGGAGCTTCGAGGCGAGCAGGATGCCTGCAAGTGCGGTCAGCGCGCCCGAGGAGACGAAGGCGCCGATGACGAAGCGGCGAACCGGAATACCGTTGAGCGCGGCGGCCTTGGGATTGGCGCCGATCGCATAGACGTAGCGGCCGATCGGGAGATATTCGAGCACGAGCCAAAGGCTGAGCGCGAGAAGCAGGACGTAAAAGCCGGTGATCGGCAATCCGAAGACCATCGTGCCGTTCAGTGCGTAGAAGCCGTCCGGCAAGACGCCGACCACCTGTCGCCCGCCGGTGTGCCAGAGCGCCAATGCGTAAAGAATGGTACCAGTGCCGAGCGTGGCAATGAAGGAATCGATCCGCGCCACCTCGACGAGCAGCCCGTTCAAGAACCCGGTGAGGGCTCCGAGCGTAAGCACGATGGCGACGGCTATCGGCCAGGGCACGCCGAGCATCGTCTGCAGGCTGATCGCCAGGATGTGCCAGAGCACGATGCCGTAGCCGACGGTGAGGTCTATGCGGCCGGATGCCATCGGGATCATCGCCGCCAGCGACAGCATCGCGATGATCGCCTTGTCGGAGATGATCGAGCGTAGATTGAGGACCGTCGGGAAAGTCTGCGGCAGCAGCACCGAAAACAAGATGATCAGTAAGAGCGTCAGAACCACGAGTCCGTAGACCGGCAGATAGCGAATGAGCTTCTGGAGCAGGCTCAAGCCCGCAAGCTCGCCACGGGTCGGTTCAAGCGCGGTGGATTCGATCGACTGCATTGTTCACTCCCGGAACGTCAGGCGGCTTCGGAGGCCGAAGCGGCGGCGATCACCGCCGAGGTGGTCAGTTCGGCACCTCGCAACTCGCGGACGATCCGTCCGCGCGAAAAGACGAGAGCGCGATGGCAGATATGGGCGATTTCCTCGAAATCCGTCGAGACGACGACAACGGCAAGGCCAGCTTCCAGGGCGCGCGCGATCAGCCGGTAGATTTCGGCCTTCGCGCCGACGTCGACGCCGGCGGTCGGGTCTTCGGCGATCAGCAGCCTGCGACCGGTCGCGAGCCAACGCCCGACCACGACCTTCTGCTGGTTGCCGCCGGAGAGCGCTTCGATCGGCAGGCTCTGGTCGTTCGGCCGTAACCCGACCCGCTCGCCGATTTCCCGCGCCATGGCGGCTTCCCTGGACGGCGGTTGGAACGAGAAGAGCCCGCGGCCGGAGGCCTGTGGGTTCAGGAACGTGTTTTCCCGCAGCGAGAGCGACATGGCGACGGATTCCTCGGTGCGATCCCTGGCGATCAGCCCGACGCCCGACCGCATGGCCGCGACCGGGCTCGACAGGTCGGGTGTGTCTCGGCCGATCGTGATTTCGCCGGCAAAGGCTTCGCAGCCGAAGAGGGCGCGGCCGACCAGCTCCTGGCCGGCACCGCGAAGCCCGACGAGGCCAAGCAGCTCGCCCTTGAGGACATCGAAGGACACGGGTCCCGCTTGGCGGCAGGCGAGGTCGCGGACCCTGACGATGGCCTCCCCCGGCGTGCTCTCCGCCTTGACGAAAAGCTGGTCCGCCTTGCGCCCGACGATCATTTCGATGAGCTCGTCCGGGGTCGTGTCGCGGACCGGCTTCTGGCCGACAAGGCGGCCGTCGCGAAGAACTGCTACGCGATCGGCTATCCTGAAGATCTCATCCAAGCGATGCGACACATAGATCATGGCGACGCCTCGTTCCCTGAGGGGACGGATCGCCTTGAAGAGCCGCTCGACCTCGTCGGCGGGAAGGCTCGCGGTCGGCTCATCCAGAACGAGGACGTCCGCCTCGACAGCCAGCGCTCGCGCGATTGCGACCAGCGATTTTTCCGTACGCGTCAGATCGTGGACCCGGGTCGACGGATCGAACTCGCAGCCGACGAGCCTGAGCGCCTCTCGCGCACGATCTTCTGTTCCGCGCCAATCGATCAGATGGCTCCTCATCGAGAAGCCCTCAGCCAGCCCGACATTCTCGGCGACGGTCATCCATTCGATCAGGCCGAGATCCTGATGGATGAAAGCGATCGGTTGACGCCTGTTCGGTCTCGGCGGCTGATTGACGAAGGGCTCCCCGCGAAAGCGGATCTCGCCCCCGTCGGGGCGGTAGATGCCCGCGAGCGTTTTGATCAGGGTCGACTTGCCGGCGCCGTTCTCGCCGAGAAGGGCGAGGATTTCACCGGCTTCCAGGGCGAGCGAGACCTCCGACAGCGCCCGGGTGCCGCCGAACGTCTTGGTAATGGAGGAAAACTCCAGCAGCTTCTCACCAACCATGACGCTCCTCCCAAAGCTCTGTGGTTCGCAAGGAGCTTATGTTATCGATAACATATCAGTCAAGGGCTCTCGTTGGCGGCGCTTCACTCTTCGAGATCGCCACATCAGCAGACGACACCAAGCAATTGGTCGTACAGCGCAATGCGGCAGCCTACGCCGTATGGTGGCGTTTCCGTACCCGGCACCTAAGGCTAATCTGTCACTATGGATAATGCGTATCAGACCGGCGGTATTCCTTGCCGATTGCCCAGGAAAATGGTCGTCGGTGACGCGGCATATCCCTTGGTCCTGGAACAGTGCGGGCGGGCGCCATGCTAGAACGTCAGTGGTCGGTAGCGGCAAACCAGCGCAGTGACTATGGACCGGAAGGCGATTCCGATTTCATCGGCATTGCCGATATCATCTCCTTCATCCGGCGGCGCATCGTCCTGATCATGGCGTTTCCGTTTCTCGGGCTGCTGCTCGCCGCCTTCCATATCGCAACGACGGATTCGATATTCACGGCTCGAACGCAGATTCTCATCGAACCCAAGATCCCTGAATTGCTGCAGCGGCAATCGGGCGATATCAATCTGTCCCTGGACACGTCCCAGGTCGAATCCCAACTCGCGGTCATCAGGTCCGAGAAGATCGCTTCGATGGTAATCGATGAACTCGGGCTCATCGACAACCCGGATTTCAAGCCGCTGGAAAGTCCTAAGATCGAAGTGCGCTTCGAACGCCTTCGGGAGATGATCGCCAATACGCTCGGCGGCAGCGAGGATTCGCCAGATCCGGC
>JAPSJG010000001.1 GCA_031178305.1 Sinorhizobium sp. | reverse complement strand
CCGTTTAGAGATGCGACATATGAGCCAGTTAGAGATGCGACAGTCGTCGCCGCTTGGGATGCTGGTCAAACGTCAACGTTTGGAAGGAAGACTGGCGACGTGAAGCGTGGCTGAGACCATGAGCGTTCGGAGTCGTCATGTCTTGTTTGATCACCATGTCGCAGAAGGAATTGCATCGTCTTGAACTGATCCAGCGGATTCGCGCCGCAGCCTGAGCGTCGTCCAGGCGGCCGAACTGCTCGGCCTCAGCCGCAGTCAGGTCCACCGGCTGTTGCAAGCCTATGACCTGGCCGGCGCCGACGGGCTGGTCTCGAAGAAGCGCGGCCGGCCGAGCAACCGGCGTCATAGCGAGGATTTCCGCAACCTGGTGCTCGACCTGGTGCGTGAGCATTATGCGGATTTCGGACCAACTTTGGCGGCCGAGAAGCTGCTCGAGCGCAACCGGATTGCCGGCAGGACCTGTTACGTTGTCAGCTTTGGAAGGGTGCCATGCTGCAACATAGTCTGAGGTCTTCGGCCCGTTTCGGAGCAAATTGGACTTCTGTCACGCTCGAGCTTGGTTCATCCGAGATCACGCATAGCGATCTGCGAAAGGCGCTTGCTCGAGCTAAAGGGACTACATTCGTGCCGGCTGATGGACAGTTTTAATCTCCAGGAAGTCCTCAAGGCCGAAAATACCGCCTTCGCGACCGTTGCCGGATTGCTTATAGCCGCCAAAGGGGCTGCCGTAGCGGTGCGGACCGCCGTTAACATGCACCATGCCGGCGCGAAGGCGAGCTGTGACGCGCTCGGCGCGATTCGTATCGCCGGTCTGGAGATAGGCGGCAAGGCCGTAATCCGTGTCGTTGGCAATAGCGATGGCTTCCTCTTCCGAGTCGAAGGGGATGATCACGAGGACCGGGCCGAATACTTCCTCGCGGGCGATGCGCATCTCGTTGTTGACGTCGGCGAAGATCGTCGGCTTGACGAAGTAGCCGGTCTCAAAACCTTCTGGCTTGCCGGGACCGCCGACAACAAGGCGCGCGCCTTCGGCAACACCCGCCTCGATCAGCGCCTGAACGCGGCCGAACTGGATATGCGAGACGAGCGGGCCGATATGCTCGCCTTCCTCCTCCGGATTGCCGACCTTGGTCGCCTTGCCGGTGCGCTCGGCGATCTCGACTACCTTGTCATACACCGAACGTTCGACGAGCATGCGCGTCGGCGCATCGCAGGATTGGCCGGAATTGTTGAAGCATTCGCGTACGCTGCCGGCCACGCGATCCTCTAGGTCCGCATCTGCGAAGACGAGGTTCGGCGACTTGCCGCCGAGTTCCAGTGTCACTCGCTTGACCGTATCTGCAGCATCCTTGCTAACGGCAATGCCGGCGCGCGTGGAGCCGGTGAAGGACATCATGTCGATATCTTTGTGCTTGGAGAGTGCCGCCCCGCATTCGAAGCCGTCGCCGTTGACGAGGTTGAACGAGCCCGCCGGGAAGCCCGCCTCATGCACCATTTCCGCATATAGCAGCGCATTCAACGGCGTGAATTCCGAGGGCTTCAGAACGCAGGTCGAACCCGTGGCCAGCGCCGGCACCACTTTGAGCACGATCTGGTTGATCGGCCAGTTCCAGGGCGTGATCAGACCGCAGACACCGATCGGTTCGCGGCGCACGACATCGCCGTTCGGCAACACTTCGCGGGTCTTGAGGCGCTTCAGCGCGTCGATGAAGCCCTGGAGGTGGCCGACGCCGACATCGGCCTGCTGCTCGGAGCTCATAGTGATCGGCGCGCCGAGTTCGGCGGTGATGGTGCGCGCCATCTCCTCGTAGCGGCGCTTGTAGATCTCGAGAAGCCTTTCGAGCAGCGCGAGGCGCTCCTCCACGCTCGTCTGGCCGTAGGTTGCAAACGCCCTCTTGGCGGCGGCGACTGCGCGGTCGATATCGGCCGCGGTGCCCATGGCGATGACCGCGATCGGCTTTTCCGTCGCGGGGTTGATCACTTCGAGGTCATTGGGCTTCAGCGGATCGACCCACTGGCCGTCGATGTAGAATTTACGTTCTTTGCGCATGTGAGCCTCCGCTCTCAGCACGCGATCCGCTGAGGGCACTTAGAAAGGTTCTGAGGCGTGGCTCCTCGGGTTCAGTAAGTATGCGCTCCGGGGAGCCGACCTCTAGAATGCGGCCGTCCGCCATGAAGACAACCCGATCCGAGACATCCCGCGCAAAATTCAGTTCATGGGTCGCAACGACCATGGTGATCCCAGTTGTTGCGACCTCCTGCATAACTTTGAGGACCTCTCCCACAAGCTCCGGGTCAAGCGCGGAGGTCGGTTCGTCAAACAGCAATACTTGCGGGTTCATGGCCATCGCCCTAGCGATCGCAACACGTTGCTGCTGGCCGCCGGAGAGCTCGGCAGGATAAGACTTAAGCTTATGGCTGAGACCGACGCGAGTAAGAAGGTCTCTAGCTGTCCCCAGTGCCTGCGCCCGGTCTTGCCCCAAAACTTCGATCGGTCCAAGGGCAACGTTCTGTTCGGCGGTCAAATGAGCGAAAAGATTAAAGCGCTGGAACACCATACCGGTCGCTCGGCGCTGGAGGGCAATCTCGTGCTCATCCAGCGGCTGGATACGCTCTCCGATAATCCGATATCCGGCGAGCTCGCCATTGACCCAGAGCGCGCCACCGCTGATAGATTCTAGCTGATTAATGCATCGTAGGAACGTGGTCTTTCCCGAACCCGAGGGCCCGATGATGCAGACGACCTCCCCTTTCGCGATGTCGAGATCTATGCCCTTAAGAACCTCGAGCGCTCCGAAGCTCTTCGAGAGGTTTACGGCGGAAACGACGTTCACAGCCTCCCTCCCCGCCCAAAGCCGCGTCCGAACCTTTTTTCCAGTTGATACTGCCCGACCGACAAAATCGATGTGACGATGAGATACCAAAAGGCCGACACGAGCAGCATCTCGATCACCTTGAAATTGTAGAAGTAGATCGACTGCATGACGAAGATCAGCTCGCCGAAACCAACAATGCTGGCAAGCGAAGTGTTTTTGGTCATTCCGATGAATTCATTGCCGAGCGGCGGAATAATCACGCGCATCGCCTGTGGGAAGATTACCTTCCGCAAAGCCTTGCCTCGCGTCATGCCAATCGCTTTGGCCGCTTCATACTGTCCGGCGTCGACCGAGAGCAGCCCCGAACGGATGATCTCCGACATGTAGGCGCCTGCATTAAGGCCAAGCCCGATCGCCGCCGCGGCGAAGGGTCCCATCAGATCGACCGTTTGCCAAGAGCCCAGACCAGGAAGCCCCGCGACCGGGAATACCAGTGCAAGATTGTACCAAAGAAGCAGTTGGAGGAGCTGCGGCGTTCCGCGAAAAAGCCAGACATATGTCTTGCAGATCCAGCGGATGACCGGATTGTGAGAGCCGAACCCGACAGCAAGCAACACCGCGACGGACAATCCGATCAGCATCGCAACGACAGTCATCAGGATTGTAAAGCCGAGTCCGACTATTGTAATTCGCGCCAGCAGATATTCCCCAACCACGCTCCAGTCGATCTGCGCATCAGCAAAAGCTTTGAAAACGAAGATCGCAAATGCGATGGCGAGGGCGCCAAGTAATAATCGTAGCGGGCGGAACCGCCTGACACGTACGGCTTCGGCGATATCCAGGCGCGGCAACGAGGTTGGCATAGCCGCAACCGCTCCTGAACCGCAATGTTGCGCGGTCACGGCCGTCACTCCGGATCTTTGTTAATCGTTGGCGTCGGATAAGCAGCGGTGGTCAGCTTCCACTTCTCAAGGAGCTTAGCATAGGTACCGTCCTCGAACTTTTGCTTGACGGCCCAGAAGAAAGCATCGCGAAGCACCGTATCATCTTTGCGGAATGCGATGCCTTGGAAGGTCACATGGATAGGCTCGCCGATCAGCTTCATCGCACCCTTCTCCTTTTCGAGGATTAGGTCGATTCCCTCCAGAGCCTGCACCCCAGCCTGCGCCCGCCCTTGCTTTAAGTTGATAATCTGCTGACCGAGATTGTTGTCGAGAATGATCTTCAATGGCAGCTTGCCATTGTCGTCACAAGTCTGTTTGGCCCACTTCTTTAGCTCGTCCGGCATAGAGGTGCCTAGGCTGACGGTTGCCGTATGGCCACACAGGTCGGACGGTTGTGAAAGCGGACCATTGGTCATCGCGTAGATTTGCGTCCCTGACTTTAGGTAATCAATGAAGTCGGCGGTCGCGCGCCGCTCCGGCAGATCCGAGATGCCGCTCATGATTAAGTCGACCCGTTTGGATACGAGCGCCGGAATCATTTGCTCGAACGCGCCATCCACCCATTCCGTTTCAAGATCGAGTTCGGCGGCGATGGCATTACCCAAATCAATGTCGAACCCGATGAGCTCATTGCTCTTAGGGTCGCGCATCTCCATGGGCGGAAACCCAGCATTGACGGCGATGCGAACCTTCTTTGACGTCGCTATACGGTCGGGAACAGCCGGCCGCTCGTCGGCCCGTGCAGCGCTGCCGTGGAAAAATGCCGCGCAGAGCAGCAACGGGATCAAATACTTGTGCATTATACTACCCCTCTCTTCTGTTTTGATATTTCGATGACCGAAGCTTCGCCCGAGGCTGTATGCGGCTTTTCCATCGCGAAGCCTTCAAGCGCTGCAAGCGCCGCCTCAACGCCGCCGGATGTGTGGGCAATCCCGATAGCGCGCATGCCGAGTTCTAAACACCCGAGGGCGCCGATAAGCTGGGGAGCACCGACATGACCCATGTGCCCGATCCGAATTGCCTTGCCTTCCAAGGCGCCAATGCCCTCACCGAGAAGGACACCAAACGTTTGCTTGCAGAAATCGACAAGGGGCCGCGCCGCGCCATCGGGCACTCGCATGACCGTAACGGTCCCGGCCTGTTCGCCGGGCGTCAACACATTGAGATCTACCCCACCAGGCATCGTCCAGTGCTCCACCGCAGCGCGAGCCGCGCTGGCGAGCGCATCGTGCCGGGCAACTACCGTGGCTAGCCCCTCTTCCCGGATCAGCTGGATAGCAGCCTGAAAGCCAAAGAGGAGACTGACGGGGGGCGTGCCAGAATGCCAGAAGTAATGATCCGCGCGGTCGCGCAGCGACCAATCCCAATAGCTCGTTCTGAGGCCGGCCATTTGGTGCGCCTTGCGCGCCTTCTTACTCACAGCATGAAAGGCGAGCCCTGGAGGCGTCATTAGCGCCTTCTGAGAAGCCGCCACTGCGACATCAACTTTCCAGGCATCGAATTGGAAAGCCGTAGCCCCTAACGAGGCGATGCAATCGACCATTAGTAGCCCATCGTGACTCGCACCGTCGATAGCGCCACGAATGGCCGGGATATCGTTCAGGACACCGGTCGCGGTGTCGACTTGAGTAGTAAGGATAGCGCGGATACTGCCTGTGGTATCCGCCCGAAGCCGCTCTGCCAAAGCTTCGCAGTTGACCGCACGCCTCCAACTCCCCGGAAGAACCTCGATGCTGAGCCCAAGCGTCTCCGCGGTCTCAGCCCAATGAGGTGCAAAGAGTCCGGTTTCAAGCGCCAGTACGCGGTGTCCGCGACTTAGCGTGTTACACAGCGCCGCCTCCCAACCACCGTGACCATTGGCGGTGAAAATATACGGACGCTCGCGGGTCCCGAACAACTCTGAGAGACCTTGAAGGCAGTCGAGTGAAACGTCGTGTAGGGGGCCATGATAAATATCAGTCGCCGGACGCGACAATGCTTGGACAACGGCCCCCGGCAACGTTGTAGGGCCTGGGATCATCAAAAGTTCCGTTCCTGATTTCAGCAAGTGCTCCTCCACGCATCGCTCCAGCTGAATCCATCTAACGTTGACGTTTAGATATAGTCAACTCTATTTTTAGAGTCAGCTATCTTTTTAGGAAGCCCCACAGTGGCGGCAAAGTTCCAAAATCTTTTCGCACTGGCTTGAATTCCACATGCACTGGTGCGAAGGAAGCTGTTCCATATGCAGAACGAAGCGCAAGGTTATGCCTGATCCTAAAGACGACACACGCTCCTCGGGCGCCGAACTGTTGCATGAGGGCGAGCACTGGCTTCTCCGCCCACACATGTCCACGCAGCCATCGCGTAGCGGCCCGGGTTTGGTACCGGCGCTGGAAAACACCATTGCCGTCCTGCAATACCTCAACGGAACGGCGCCCCACGAAGCCTCCTTGACAGAAATTGTCGAGGCGCTTGGCATTTCAAAAACGCATTGCCATTCTATCCTCAAGACACTGGTACATTTTGAATGGCTAAAATACGATCAGCGTTCTAAGACATACCGGTTGCACTCCGGCATTTTCACCAGCGCTTCCAGCCTGCTCAATTCGCCCGTCTTGGACGCGGTCCGCCGTCATCTCACCGCGCTGGTCCATCGTGTTGACATACCCTGCCTGCTGACCCAGCCGATGAACGACGGGGCCTATATTGTCATTGACAAATTCAATGGCCCCACGAGCATGGAACTGTCCTTCCCCGTGGGTCACCGCTTTCCGCGCGACGCCTGCGCGCAAATGCGGGCGTATCTGGCGTGGCAGTCACCCGAGCGTATCGATGCCTGGTTCAGAAACTGGCAGCCAACCCGCTACACCTCGCGCAGCCCGCTAACGGAAGAAGACGTGCGGGCGGGCATCGAGGCAACCCGGCGGCGAGGTTATGCGGTCAGCAAGGGCGAATTCACCGAAGGCATCATGGCGATCGCCCTGCCCATCTTCGATCGGGACGGCGAGGTCTCCTATGTCTTCAATTGCTCCTTCATGATCGACCGTTTCCTGCCGCTCGAGGAATCGGTCGCGCGCGAAATGCTCGTGGCGCTACGCGACATTCATCGCGACACGCTGGCGCGGCCACCGGCAGCGCCAGCCTTTACCGGGCCGTGAAACACGGGTTTCCGCAGGCTAGCCGCTCGCCGCGGCCCTGCCGGCGGGCTGGCGGATGATGTAGCGGCCTCGTCCCGGAGCGCCCCTGAACATTCCGTTCTCGATGATGACGTCCCCGCGTGACAGGACCGTGTGGACCGCGCCCTTGACCTGCTTGCCCTCGTACATCGTGTAGTCAACCGCCGAATGAAGCGCATCGACGCTGAGCCGGCGCTCGACAGCCGGATCCCACACCACGATATCCGCATCCGCCCCGATCGCGATCGTGCCCTTGGCGGGGTAGAGGCCGAACAGCTTTGCCGGCGTGGTCGAGACGAGATCGACAAAACGGCTCGGCGTCAGCAATCCGCGCACAACGCCTTGCCAGACCAGCACCATGCGCTCTTCGATGCCTGGCGCTCCGTTGGGGATCAGGCGGAAATCGTCCTTGCCGATGTCCTTGCCACCCTTGAACATGAAAGGCCCGTGATCGGACGAGACGACCTGGAGGTCGCCACAGCTCAATGCCTCCCATAAGATATCGGGCTGGCCGGCGGTGCGCGGAGGCGGCGTGTAGATATATTTGCCGCCTTCGAACCCTGGCTGGTCGAACACTTCCTCGGTGATATGGAGGTAATGGCTGCAGGTCTCCGCCCGCACATTAACCTTGCGCGCCCGTCCGCGCCGGACTTCCTCAAGGGCTTCCGCACAGCTGACATGAACGATATACAGCGGCGCGCCTGCGATCTCAGCCAGCGCTATCGCGCGATTGGTCGCCTCCGCCTCCACGCGCGGCGGGCGGCTGAGCGCATGATAGCGGGGCGAAAGCTTGCCCTCGGCGGCAAAGCGATCACGCAGGAATTCGACCGCATCGCCGTTTTCCGCGTGAACCATGACGACGACACCGCGCCGCGCCGCTTCGTCGAGCACCCGGATCATGGTCCCGTCATCTACCATCGTGTCGCCCTTGTAGGCCATGAACAGCTTGAAACTGGTCACGCCCTCAGCCGGCAGCGCACCCAGCTCGGACAGCGTCTTCTCCGACGGATCGGCGACGATGCTGTGGAGGGCGAAATCGATGACCGCTTTCGGATCGGCAAGCCGGCGATGTGCGGCCAGCGAAGCAAGAAGACCCTGTCCGCGAATCTGCGGGCAGAAATTGACGATACTCGTGGTGCCCCCATGAGCAGCGGCTACGGTTCCGGTGAAAAAGTCATCCGCGGTATCGGCGAGAACGCCGGGCGTCTGCAGATGGGTGTGGACATCCACGCCCCCGGGCATGACCAGCATGCCGCGCGCATTGATGACGCGCACATCCGGCGGTGCCTTGATCCGGTCGGCGATCGCCGTGATCTTTCCGTCCCTGGTGGCGACATCGGCCAGAAACATATCGCTAGCCGTCACCACAGTCCCATTTTGAATGACTGCGTCCACGCGCAAATTCCTCCCTTGCATGGCAGTTTCAGGCGCGCCGTCCCCGGCGCGTCCTGGCGTTATCGCGCCGTGTATCCGCCGTCGGCCACGAACGTGGCGCCGGTGACGAAGGACGCCTCACGTCCAAGAAGGAAGGCGATGACCGCCGCGATCTCGGACGGCCGGGCAAGCCGCGCCATCGGAATGTTGCGCGCGGCGTCTTCAACGGTCAGGCCGAGCCGCTTCTGCTCCCGCTCCATCATCGGCGTGGCGACGCCGCCGGGCGCTACAGCATTGAAGCGCACGCCGCGGATCGCATATTCCAGCGCCATCACCCGCACCAGGTTGATCACCCCGGCCTTGGCGGCGCCGTAGGCTGCAAGGCCCAGTTGACCGACGGTACCGAGTTCGGAGGCCACGGCGACGAAAGAGCCGGCGCCGCTTACTTCCAGATGCGGAGCGGTCAGCTTGCCCAGCAGATAGACAGCGCGCAGGTTGACCCGTTGCACCGCATCCCAATCCTCGGATCGCGTTTCCGTCAGCGAAGCCGTCAGGCTGATGCCGGCCACCGCGGCGACGGCGTCAAGCCGCCCTTCCGCCTCGATCACCTGGCGGACAGTCGCGGCCAGCGCCTCTTCGTCCGCGACGTCCACCGTAAGGCATCGCAGGTTGGCAGACGGTCCAAGGCTGGACAGCATCGCGCTGTCTCTGTCGAGCGCATAGGTAATGTAGCCCTTTCCAAGCAGATCGGCCGCCGTGGCGGCTCCTATGCCGGAGGCTGCGCCGGTCACGAGGGCAACGGGTTTATCGATGGTCACGGTTGTTTCTCCAGTCTTTTGCGAAAGGGTTATTGTCCGGCATGCGCATCGTTCTGGCCCGCGAGCATCAGGACGGTGTCGCGCCGGGATGCGCCGGTGCGGGCGAGATAGATGCCCGCGCAGGTGAAGGCGAGGATCGTGAGACAGAACATGACGGCCGAGACGGCGGCGATATCGCCCTTCAGGCCCTGCCTGACCGAGGCAAGGATATAGACGGGCAAGGTCGTACTGTTGGCCGTGCCAACGAACAGGGAGACGATCACGTCGTCGAAGGACAGCGTGAAGGCGAGAAGACCACCGACCAGAAAAGCCGGCATGAGCAGCGGAAGCGTCACGGTGAAGAAAGTGACCATGGGCGTGGCGCCCAGATCGGCCGACGCCTCCTCGATCCTGACATCCATTCCGGAAAGCCGCGCGCGAACGATGAACGCGACGATGGCGCTGCCGAACAGCGCGTGAGATATGGCGATACGCAGAATTCCGATCTGCAAGTCGATCTCGACGAACCAGGTCAGATAGGCGACCGCCTTCACGATCTCGGGAAAGGAAATAATCGTGAGCAATAGCAGGCTCAGGGGATAGGCGATGGCCGCCGGCCGGCGCCCGAGGATCAGGCCGCTCATTCCTCCGACGACAAGGCTGAGAAGCGTGGAAAGAACGGCGACGGTCAGGCTGGTGCGCAATGTGGCGAGGATATTGCCGTCCTCGAGAATGCGCCAGTACCAGCGCCACCCCGTCGCCTTCCACGCGATCAGATAATTGCCGGTGTTGAACGAGTAGACCAGGACCGTCACGATGGGAAGCAGCAGGAAGAAGACGACGGACAGCGACCATGCGCCAAGCAGGACGGACTTTGCCGGGGGTGTGCGGAACGTGCTCATCGGGTCGCCCTTCTGAAGAGCGTCGGAAGCCGCTGAAGACCCGATCCCCCAGCGCTCATCGCCAGGACCGCGACCACCAGAACAAAAACCAGCGAAAGCGACATGGCGGAAGCCAGAGGCCAGTTTTCTCCCTGCAGGAACTGCGAATAGATCAGTGTTCCCACCATCATGCCTTTGGCCCCGCCCATCAGCTCCGGCGTTACGTAGTCGCCGGTCATCATGATGAAGACCACAGTCATCCCAGCCATGATGCCGGGATAAGTGAGCGGCAGCGTGATACTGAGGAAGGTTTGCCAGGGCCGGGCGTAGAGATCACGGCTGGCGTCCCGGTGATCGCGCGAAAGGCGCTCGATCGATACATAGATCGGCAAGATCATCACCGGCAGGAAATTGTAGACCAGCCCGAGCAGCACGGCAGCCTGGGTAAAGAGCAGACCCTGGCCGAGGGCAAGCAGGTGCAGGCTCTGGAGAACGGCGGAAATATCCCCATTAGCGCCAAGAAGAATGCGCCATCCGAGCATGCGAAGCAGGTAGCTCGTCCAAAACGGCAGGATGACCAGCACGAGAAACCAGGGCTTCAGGCGTTCCGAACAGCGGGTGCTGATGAAATAGGCGACCGGGTAGCCGATCAGCAGGCACAACAGCGACCCCGCCAGCGCATTGCGTAGGCTGTCGGCAAAGACCGAACGGAAGGTGGGAGAGAAGACGCCGGCATAATTGTCGAGCGTCAGGCCTCCTGCGCCCGACAGCCCGCCATTGCTGCCCACGACATAGGGCGTCAAGCTCTGCACGGCGATCAGGACCACGGGAGCGATGAAAAAAGCGGCGTACAGCAAGAACGGCAGAAGCACCACGGCGAAGCCGAAGCCTGCTGCCTTCCGGCCTCCGAGAGTGGAGAATGCATTTGCCTGGACCGTTATCGAGGTCAACTCGCGGGCCTCCCTATCTATTTGGAAATCGACAGATGGCGGGAGCCGCCACCTGATGGGCATCCCGCGAACAGGCATCGCCTGAACGCGGGTGCTGGTTGCGTGTCCAGTTGACCCGAACGGGTTTCGTGCTGACGGTGCTTTAATTGCGTGCCGCCGCGGCCTTCAGCTCGTTGAAGATCTGGATGCGCAGCGTGGGATTGGAGCCTTCCACCTTCTGGTAGACCAGGCGGTCGGTGACCCCTTCGGGAAACACGATCATGTCCTTGCGGACGAGATCGTCAGGCAGCTTCTCGATGACACCCTTTACGCCGGTGTCGTATCCGATATGGGCCACTTCGGCCGCGGCCACATCGGGATCCAGCATGTAGTTGATGAAGGCATGGGCGGCATCCGTGCTTTTGGAGCCGGACGGCACTGCGTAATGATCGCTCCACAGCACGCATTGCGGCTCCGGATAGACCCAGGTGTAGCTGTCGGGATCCTGCTCAAAGATATGGCGCGAGCTCCCGAGATAGCCCTGGCTAAGCACGTAATCGCCGTTCAGCAGTCCCTGCACAGGGTTGGCGTCGAAGGCCTTGAGGTGCGGGATGAGGTCCTTCATTAGCACATCCTTGGCTTCGTTCAGGCGCTTCTCGTCGCCCGTGTTGTAGTCCTTTCCTTCGCGCCAGAAGACGAGACCGAAGACGCTCGGCTGGTCGTTGAGGACTGAGAGACGGTGGCTTGCAACCTCGGAGGCGCCCACCCGGAAGAAATCGTCCCAGCTCTTGATCGGCTCCTTGATCACGGTGTTGTTGTAGAGAATGCCGATGGTGCCGAAATTCTTCATCACGGTGTACTGATTGCCCGGATCGAATGGCAGATTGTGGAGTTCGTCGCGCAAGTTTCCAAGATTCGGAAGCTTCGAATGATCTAGCTTCTGGATCAGCTTACGATTGATCATCTGTTCCACATAGGCATCGCCCACGACGACGATGTCGTAGCCGGCGGAGCCGCCTGAGATTTCCAGCTTGGCGATGGCCGCTTCGACGGAATCGAAGGTGGCGATTTCGATGCGCGGACCGGCGCCGTTGGAAAAGGCGTCGAGCACGTCCGGGTTGGCGTAGTCCGCCCAGGAATAGATGAACAGCGTGTCGCCCAGATCGGCATCACCCTTCAGGCTGCGCGCCTTTTCGGCGAGATCGCCCTTGTCGGCGGCAATGGCAACGCCGTTGATGGACAGGGCGGCCACGCCTCCGGCAAAGGCCGCGAGACGCAAGAAATTGCGCCGGGTCCAGTCCGCGGAGGCAAGCACGCGGATGTCATTGTGATTATCAGTCATGGACAGTCCCTCTAGGTTTCAGTGACGGTTCACCGGTTGCCCCGGCTTTGCTTTTGCCCGCATCTGCCTCTTCGAAGACAAAGCGGGAGGGATCGCGGATGCACATGCGCGCGTCCACGACGATGTTCGGGAATGGTCTTGGCGCTTCAGTCGGCGAGCAGCGCGCCGTCGCCGGATCTCCACGAGAGCCAGAGTGAACGGCCCGGTTCCGGGGCTAGCGCGCTGACAGCGCCATGACTGGCCTCGACCAGGATCGGTTCCGGCAGACATGTCTTGATCCGGAGGACGTGTTTCGAACCCAAAAACGTGTTTTCACTCACAAACCCGGCGAGGCGGGAGCGGCTTTCACCCTGCAATTCCGGCTGGTCCGCATGCAAAGCGATCTGCTCCGGCCGAACGACGATTGTGGCTGCCGTGCCCGGCGCTTCCGCGGGAAGAAAGACGCGGTCCCCTTCCTGCCCCAGTTCGAGAAGGCGGCGCGCCATGGTGCAAACCGGTCCGCTGATGAAATTCGACTGCCCGACGAAATCGGCGACGAAGCGGGTGGTGGGCTTGTTGTAAAGTTCCAGTGGCGTCCCGGCCTGCTCCAGACGGCCCGCGCGCATTACCGCGACGCGGTCCGACAAGGCAAAAGCCTCCTGCTGGTCATGAGTGACGAAAACGAAGGTGATACCGACCTCGCGCTGAATGCGGCGGAGTTCCTCCTGCATCGTGCCGCGAAGCTTCGCGTCGAGCGCCGCGAGTGGTTCGTCCAACAGCAATACCTTCGGCTGATTGACCAGGGCGCGCGCGAGCGCGACGCGCTGCTGCTGGCCCCCGGACAACTGGTTCGGATGCCGCGAGACGTAGTCGTCGAGTTGGGCGAGCGCTACGACATCGGCAATCCGCTTGCGCCGTTCCTGGCGCGGGACCTTCTTGCGGCGCAGTCCGTACTCGATATTCTCATAGACATCCATATGCGGGAACAGAGAATAGGACTGGAAGACCATGTTGACGTCGCGCCGGTAGGGCGGCACGCCGATGATGCTCTCGCCGTCCAGCAGCACATCGCCCTCGCTTGGATGCTCGAAGCCGCCGATCATGCGCAGGGCGGTCGTCTTGCCGCACCCGCTGGGGCCGAGCAGAGAGAAGAACTCGCCCTTCCCGATCGTCAGGTTGAGATCGCGAATAACCGTTAGCGCATGGGCGCCTTCACCGAAATGCTTGCTCACACCGCGGAAGCGAACCGCATTTTGCTCACCTGCGTATGACTTTTTTGATCCGCTCGTCATTACCATGGCCATGGTCAGATTCCCCTGAAATGCCCGCCGCTGACGTTCATGACCGCGCCGCTCGTCCAGCCTGATCCCGGTCCGAGGAGGAAGGCGACCGCATTGGCGATCGGCTCCGGTCCGCCGAAGCCGAGCGGATGCGCGTCGAGATAAGCCTTGCGGCCGGCCTCGGAATAGGCGGCGCCCGTGTTGCCGGTCGGCCCCGGCGTGATGGCGTTGACGAGGATGCCGTCGGATTCGAGCTGGGCCGAGAGCGAGACGGTCAGTCCAATCAATCCCGCCTTTGCCGTGGAATAGGCCGGCGACAGATCCGGCGAGCCGAGGCGGGCGGCAATGGAACTGATGAAGACGATCCTGCCGCGCCGCTGCGCCCGCATGGTCGGAATGACGGCGCGGGAGCAATACCAGGCGCCGTTGAGATCCACCTCGATCACATGCCGCCACTCGGCCGTGCCGATCTCCCAGGCGCGGCCGTGGGGTGCATCCAGGGCCGCGTTGTTGACGAGACCGTCGATGCGGCCGAACCGTTCGAGAATCTTTCCGGCGACGACCTCGGCGTCTTCCGGCCGAGTGATGTCCAGGGTGAAGGCAGTGGCCGAGCCGCCGGACGCAGTGATGCCAGCCGCGACTGCCTCCGCCTCGTCCGTCAAGATGTCCGTCACGATGACATGGCCGCCCTGGCGCGCAACTGTTTCGGCAATGGTCTTGCCAATGCCGCGGGCGGCGCCGGTTACGATGATCACATGCTCCTTGAGCGGGCTCATGACCAGCGATCCGGACGGTAATGCGCGCTGTCCGGCAGAGCCTGGACGCGGGAGTTGATGGTCATGAGAAGACATCCTTTCAACAAGACGGTGGGTCACGCCCAACGATGCGAGGGTGGAGCGAGCTGGTCGATGGTGCGGCCGGCCCAATCGTTGCGCGGGACGCCTTTGACGGCGCGGCACTGCGCCTCGTAAAGGGCTGCTGCCGCTTCCGCCTCGTCGACGGTCAGCACGACGCCGTCCTTCACGACCTGGTCGCCATCGACGAAGACATGGCGGACCGCGCGGTCCGAGGCGGAGAAGACGAGAGAGCGCAAGGGATCCCTGCAGGGCTGCATCACGGGTGCGCGGCAATCCACCATCACCAGATCGGCCTTGGCGCCCGGTGCGATGCGGCCGATATCGGGACGGCGCAGCGCTTTCGCTCCGCCAACCGTGGCGGCGGCGAAAACATCGGCAAGCGTCGCATCCCGAGGATTGCCAGCCATGAGCCGGCCGGCGTAGATCGCAAGCCGCATTTCGTCCAGCATGTTGTTCGGATAGACATCGGTACCGATACCGAGGTTGACGCCCCGCTGCCGGTACAGTCCGATATGGTCGAGCATGATCCCCCGTCGCGCAAAAACCGTCGGACAATGGGCAACCGTCGCGCCGGCGCTCGCGATACTGCCGAGATCGTCGGCCTTCGGCCAATGCACCCAAGGATGATGATCGAGAAAGATGCCGTGCCCGATGATGGTACGCTCAGACAGGATGCCGATCTTTTTCATGAAGCCGATTGGCGTCAGTCCATGCCGGCGCGTCATCTCGTGAAACTCGGTCAGCGACTGCCCCGCATGGGTCTGGAAGGGAATGTCGAGGCGGACGGCTTCCGCATGCGCATCCTGCAGCAGCTCTTCGTCGCAGGTATCGATCTGGGAAGGCGCCATCATACCGAAGAGGCGGCCGGAGGGATGCCGCGCCGCCGCGGCGATTTCTTTCAGCGCCCGCTCGAAGCCTTCGCGCCCCCGCGCAAGATCCCAAGAATAATCCAGCCGGTGGCCGTTCTCCGTTACCCATCGCGCTTGGCGGAACATGGGCGCGACACAGGCACGGATGCCCGTCGACGCGATCACGTCAAGCCACCCGTCTGTGGGGATGGCCAGATCGCAGATCGTCGTAACGCCGCTTCTGAGCAATTCCGCAAAGGCGACGCGATATGCGGCACGAGTACCGGCGAGGTCGCGGTCGAGTACCATCAGATATTCGTAGAGCGAGGTATTGTAGAGCAAGGGGCTCCCCACCTCGTCCCAGAGTCCCTTGTTCAGCGGCTCCTCGCCAGGATGAGAATGAATGTTGACCAGACCGGGCATGACAAGGAAATCCCGCCCGTCGATGACTTCCGCGCCGTCTGCCTGCAGATCGTTGCCGATCGCGGCGACGGACTGGCCGAAGGCGATGTCCGCATCTTCGAGGTAAACGTGCTCATTGTGCTGCTCGTCCCACATGACGATGCAACGGGCACGGCGAATGATCTTGTTTACTGCATCAGGTCGCGTCATTGTAGTTCCGTATACAGAACAAAGTTCCTATTGTGGATCAGGGTTGCCGTGAATGCCGAACTTGTCAAGCCGGTTTTTGTGGAGCGGCCGCTGAAAGATGAACCCGGTGAGATGTTGCGGAGGACCGTTGACAATCCAAAACAAACCCGTAGGTTCCTTTATAAGAACATTATTCGTTATGCGGAACAAGTTACATGAGCGAAAACGGGACTGTAACGGTCATTCGGAACTGCGAATGGCTGGTCGCATGGGATGCCGTCGCCTCTTCTCATGTTTATGAAAAGAATGGCGATCTGGCATTTGCGGGTGACCGTATTCTACATGTCGGCAAGTCCTATAATGGCCACTTCGATGTAGAGATCGACGGGCGACGCCGCATGATCATGCCTGGCTTCGTCGACATCCACGCCCACCCGGGGCACGAACCGGGCTGGAAGGGGATGCTGGAGGAGCTCGGCAGTTCGAAGCTCGGGCAAAGCTCCCTCTATGAATTCATGCCCGTGTTCAATGTAGCTGCCGAATATGGACGGCATGCTTGCAGGGTCGCAGTTGCGGAACTTTTGAAGAGCGGAGTGACCACGATATGCGATCTCGGGGGAGCGCGGGAGGGATGGGCCGAGGATTACGCAGAAATGGGCATCCGGGCAGTGCTCTGGGTCATGTTCCGGTCCGGACCATGGTACACCAGGGACGGGCATTCGGTCGGCTACGATCTGGATTTTGCGCGGGGCGACCGCCTGCTTCGCGAGGCGATTGCGGCAGCGGACGAAGCGTCCGGCCATGCCAGCGGCCGCATCCAGGGCTTCATCGCCCCTGCCCAGGTTGATACCTGCAGCGAGGGCCAAATCCGCGACGCATTGGCGGCGGCGCGCGACCGCGGGCAGCCGATCCAGATCCATGCGGCCCAGTCCATCATCGAGTTTCAGGAAATCGTGAGGCGATATGGAGAAACACCGATCGGTTGGCTGGCGAAGATCGGCGCGCTCGGCGAGGATACCGTCGTCGGGCATGGCATTTTTCTCAACGATCACCCGTTCCTGCACTACCCGCATGCGGACGACTTTTCGCTCCTGCGCGACAGCGGCGCGCAAGTCGCCCATTGCCCGGTTGTGTTTGCACGACGCGGCATCGCGATGAACACGCTTCACCGGTACCGAAAAGCTGGAATCCGTTGCGGAATCGGTACCGATACATTTCCACACAACATGCTCGATGAACTCCGGATGGCCTGCTATGCGGGGCGCATCGTCGCTGGAAGCTTTACCGCCGCGAGTACCGCCGAAGCCTTCACAGCCGCCACGTCCGGCGGCGCCGACATCATCAGAAGGCCCGATCTCGGGCGCCTGGCCCCCGGTTGCAAGGCCGATTTCTCCATAGTCGACATGACCAATCCCTACATGCAGCCTGATTACGAGCCGTTGCGGAGCCTGGTCTATTCGGCAAATGACAGAGCTATCCGTGACGTCTACGTCGACGGGGTGAAGCTGGTTGCTAACGGGCAGCTTGTGGCCTTCGCGATCGATGAAGACATCGAGATGTTGCGCAGGGCGCAACAAGAGGTCATCGCCAACGCGCCTGCGCGCGACTGGGCTGGCCGTTCCGTCGAATCCCTGTCACCGCGCGTCTTCCCCATTCGCTCTTGAACACAATTCCACAACAACAGGAACGTCAAAATGCCCATCATCCGTCATCACGGCAGTAACCGCATGAGCCAGATCGTCGAGTTCCCGCTGAGCGGCACCATGGTGGTGCTTGCAGGACAGGTATCGTCCGACCGGAGTTTGGATGTCGCCGGACAGACTGCGAATATTCTTGAACGCATTGACACGCTGCTGGCGGAGGCCGGCACGAGCAAGAACGCCCTTACCCATGCCTATATCTGGCTCAAGCACGGCACCGATTTCGACGCGATGAACGGCGTCTGGGACACTTGGGTCTCGCCCGGCGCGGCCCCGGCACGAGCGTGCGTGGAGGCTCCGTTAGCAGACCCCCGTCTACTGGTGGAGATCCAGGTCTTCGCGCTTAAGCCCTGACAGTTTTCAAGGCTCCTCCTCCCGAGGACGACCCGCCCCGTCTCTCCTTCCATCGTAGAGGCGGGGCACCCCATCCTATTTGCAGCCGAGCATCCAATTGCACTTCAACGGAGCCACACATGACGGCCACTCCCCGCATCACTATCGACCCTGCCTTTGTCGAGAGACTGATCCTCGAAATGGCAGAGCACGGATCTGACGGAGGAACAGGTGTTTCCCGCACGGTCTATTCTCCTGAATGGGTCGAGGCGACACGGCTTTACGCTCGCCGGTGCGAGGAGGCCGGCCTGAAGGCGCGGATGGACAGTGTCGGCAATGTCTGGGGCAAGCTGGAGGGAAGCCAGCCAGGCAAGTCCATCGTGTCCGGTTCGCACATCGATTCGCAGACGCCGGGCGGGCGCTATGACGGGATTCTAGGCGCTCTGGCGGGGCTGATTGCCCTGAAGGCGCTGAAGGAGCAGTTCGGCCAGCCAAAGCGCACACTGGAATGCATCGCATTCTGTGAAGAGGAATCGAGCCGCTTCCCCTCCGCCAATTTCTGGGGCTCGCGCGCCATCACCGGCGGCACCCGGGCCGACGATCCGGAAAAGACCATCGGCTTCGGTGGCGAGACGATCGCCAGCGCCATGCGCGCGGTGGGCCTCGACCCGGCGCTCATTCCGGAGGCCAGGCGCGCGGATATCGACAGTTTCGTCGAGCTGCACATCGAACAGGGGCCGATCCTCGAACATGCGAACCTCCCGGTCGCCGTGGTGACCGGGATTACCGGGATACGCCACTACGAGATCGAACTGCGTGGCACACAGAACCATGCGGGCGCTTTCCCGATGGACCTGCGCCGCGATCCGATGGCGGGTTTCGCCGAGATCGCCTCAGGTGTAGTCGATACCGCCCATCGCTTGGGCCGTCCCGCCGTATCGACGGTCGGGCGCGTGCATGTGAAACCCAATGCAACGGCCATTATCCCTGACAGCGTCACCTTCACGCTCGATGCCCGCCACCCGGACCCGGTTCTGTGCCAGAAACTCTACGAGACACACGAGGCCTTCATGCGGGAGGTGGCGAAACGCCGTAACCTGGAGATCAGCTGGAAGATTATGATCGATCACCCCGCCTGCCCTTCCGATCCGGGTCTTGTATCTACGCTCAGGGGTGCGGCAGATACCCAGGGCGTACCCACCATGCTGATGGCCAGCGGCGCCGGACATGATTCGCAGCAGATGGCCAAGATCGCGAAGGTGGCGATGATTTTCGTGCGCAGCAAGGACGGGCGCAGCCATACGCCGGACGAGTTCTCATCCATAGAGGACATCGTGGCGGGAATCGAAGTGCTCTCTGCCGGCCTTTATCGTCTGGCCTATTGAGGAGATCGTTGTGACAACATCGGCGTTGAAACCCCATCGCAACCTCCAGGGATTTGCGGGAAGCCCCCCGGACCCACAATGGCCGAACGGTGCGCGGCTCGCCATCCAGTTCGTCATCAACTACGAGGAAGGCGGTGAAAACTGCATTCTCGACGGCGACGGCGGATCGGAGGCCCTTCTCACGGAGGAGCCGACACTGCCGCTCGCAGGACGGCGCAATCTCAACGTCGAATCTCAGTACGAGTATGGCAGCCGCGCAGGTTTCTGGCGGCTGCACCGACTGATGACCGAGCGGGGCTTTCCTGTGACCGTCTTCGGTATTGCCACGGCCCTTCGGAAAAATCCGGCCGCGGTCGCCGCCATGAAGGATGCGGGATGGGAAATCGCTTCGCATGGTCTGAAATGGATTAACTATGCCGACATGCCGGAGGGCGAGGAGCGCCGGCAGATTCTCGAGGCGATCCGCATCCACACGGAAGCCACCGGCGAGCGGCCGCTGGGCTGGTATACGGGCCGGATGAGCATGAACACCCGGCGTATCTTGTCCGAGATCGGCGGCTTTGCCTACGATTCGGATTCTTTCTCGGATGACCTTCCATACTGGGTCAGCGACAATGTCGAGCCTCAGCTGGTGGTGCCCTACACGCTCGACAACAATGACGGGCGCTATATCAACGGCTTCGGCCTCCAGGCACAGGATTTCGCCACATACCTGACCCGGGCTTGCGACCTCCTGCGCAAGGAGGGGCGGACCCAGCCGAAGATGATGAATGTGGGCCTGCACTGCCGGATTGCCGGAAAGCCCGGGCGTGCCGCCGATCTCGAGCGCTTTCTGGATCACGTCACCACGCTGGAAGACGTTTGGGTGGCGCGGCGGATCGACATCGCCTCGCACTGGCGCACCGTCCATCCCGCCTCTGACGGGCGGGCGTCATGACGACGGGCGCGGGCGCGCCAGGGCGCACGCGTGTCGATCGGCGAATTCATGGTGGAACTCAGGCACGAGTCGGGGGGATGACGGCATCTTGCACTCCTTCACCGGCGAAAGCCTGAACACCGCCTATTACGCCGCCTCTTCTCGCCACCCGGTTGGGCAGTCGCCTATGTCTTGGCGATCGGAACTGACCGTCTTTCGCTGGAAATGGAGCGGTTCATCGGGCAAAACGGCATAGGCACGGCAGGGCATCCGGCGGCTGCAGGATGTGCTGCCCTAACTGCACATGATTCATCTCGGCAAGGGCGAGCGCAGCTTCTCCTGCTGGCGCTCGAACGCCGCGGGCTTGCGGACGATGCGGCCTGGCTCAAGGAGGCCAGCGGCCGCACCGGCACGATCGTCTTTTCCGCCATCACGCTCGCCTTCCTTCAACGACGAACAGCTCCATTTCGCCGAGCCGGACCCGCAGGCGACCATCACCCGCTATCAAGCACTTGGTTTGGATCGGATCATCGTCAAGAATGGCGGCAAGGGCATCGTGATGAGCGACCACTGCGCGATCCGCAGGATCGAGACGGTGCCGGTTGCCGCCGTCGTCGATTCTACGAGTGCGGGGGACAGTCGCAACGGCGCTTTCCTGGCACGATTCACCGCGCTTGGCAGTTCGGTGGAGGCGGCGCATCACGCCGCCCATGTCGCCTCCATCGTCACCGGGCGTCAGGGCGCACTGATCGAGCCCACCGCGCTGTCGGTGCTTCCGGGCTTCAACCCACCGGCTTGAAGCCGGCCTCATCGATTTCGATGACAAGGCGGCGGCCTGCGGCGGCCGCTTCCCTGACGATCCCGGACAGCGCCGCGCAGTCCCCGGCGGTCGTATGTTCCCAGCCGAACGCCACGGCAATCGCCTTGAAATCCGGGGTGAAGATCCGCACACCTAGCGGCTCGACCTGCGAGCGGATCATGGCCTTCTCGATCTCTCCATAACCCTGGTTGTTCCACAGTATCATGATGAGGGGCACGTCGAGTTCCGTGACGCTGCCCATCTCCGCAAGGGTAAATTGCAGCCCGCCATCCCCCATGATCGCAACCACCGGCCGGTCCGGCGCGGCGACGCGCGCGCCAAGCGCCGCGGGCAGGCCATATCCAAGAGTTCCGTAGCCGGTGGCGGAAGTGAAGAAGCTTTGCGGGCCAGCTGCGGCAAAGCCTGTGCAGCCCGCATAGACCGGCTGGTTGGAATCGCCAACAAGAACGACACCGGGCAGGCTGTCCCGCAGTGTGTCCAGCATGGCGATCTGCAAGGACTGGGCGGGAGACAGCGCATGCGACAGCACCTGCCTTGCCTTCAGCACGGCGGCTTCCCCCCAACCCTGGCGCTCGGCCGGGGCAATCGCGCCGAGAAGCGCCTCGACCGTCGCGCGGCTATCGCCGGCAAGGCCGTGCGCGGGCAGGAGCGAGCGCATCAGCTGTTCGGGGTCGATGTCGACGCGGATGAGCTTGCCGCCAAAGTGACGGCGCGTCTTCAGGCTTTCGTCGAAATCCGTCGGCCCCAGCTCCGTGCCGACAGCAAGCAGCAGATCCGCTTCCTCCATCAGGTCGAGTGCCGGAGCGCTGGCAGCGCTGATTGACAGGCCGAGTGGGTCGGCCGGTGGCAGGATTCCCCGTCCGTTGATGGTCATCAAGACAGGCGCCTGCAGGCGCTCCGCCAGCGCGCCGATAGCATCGGCCGCACCGACAGCGCCACCGCCGGCGATAATCAGCGGGCGCCGGGCCGCTTCCAGAAGCGCCGCCACCCCTACCACTGCGTCCGGATCGGCGGCAGGAGGGGTGACCACGGCGCGCAGTGCCTGGGCCTGCGTCCGCTTGACTGGCCGCGACAGCATCTCGACCGGGATCTCGATATGAACCGGTCTCGGACGCGCCGACCCGAACAGGGCGAAAGCCCGGGCGAGCACGGTGTCGAACTCCTCTGGGTGATGAACGGTGTGGCTGAAGGCGCTGACCTGCCGCATCAGCTGGCTCTGGTCGGGCAGTTCATGCAAATGTCCCTCGCCGGAGCCGAGCGCTCCAGCGGAATTGACCGTCGACAGGACCAGCATCGGAATGGAATCGCCATAGGCCTGTCCCATCGCCGTCGCGATGTTGGTGAGACCCGGGCCGGTGATGATGAAACAGACGCCCGGCTTGCCCGATACCCGCGCATAGCCGTCCGCCATGAACCCTGCCCCCTGTTCATGCCGCGGCGTGATGTGGCGGATGCCGCTGCCCGCCAGCCCCCGGTACAGCTCGATCGTATGCACTCCCGGTATCCCGAACACGCATTCGACACCGTATTCCTTGAGGCTTTCGACGATATACTGGCCAAAGGTCTGCATTCAATTATCCTGTCGTGTCTCTTCGAGAAGAAGGCGGCAAGCATCGGCCAGGACCTGACATCCGAGCACGATATCCGCTTCACTGGAATCCTCGTCCACATGGTGACTGATGCCGCCAATGCTTGGAATGAAGAGCATTGCGGCTGGCATAACGCGTGCGATGATCTGAGCATCATGTCCGGCACCACTGGGCATCCGCTGCCATTGCCCGGGTGCCATGCGGGACGCGGCGCTTCCAAGCGCATCCTGGAAATGGCGGCTCATCTGGTGCGGCTCGCTCTCCGCCAAAATTTCGAGCTCGACTGCGCAAGGCCCGGCCTGCCTCGTTTCCGCCACCAAATGCTCCAGCGCCGCGCGCATCCGGCAAAGCACCGCCGGGTCGTCATCGCGCACCTGCAGCAGCATTTCCGCATGATTTGGGATGATGCTCACCTGGCCGGGCGCAAGCCGAATATTACCCACCGTCCACACGGTGCGCTCCGCCGCCAGCTGCCGGAATCGTTCGTTGATCGCGTAGGCAAAGGAAACCAGCGCCGCGCCCGCGTCCCGGCGAATGGCCATCCGGGTGGTGCCAGCATGATTGCTGACTCCGGAAAACCGCAAGCGGTACTGATGGATGCCGACGATGCTGGTGACGATGCCGAGGTTGAAGCCGCGCGCCTCCAGATCGTCGCCTTGCTCGATATGGGCTTCCAGATATCCCAGATAGCGGGAGGGATCGATGGTTCGCCGCTCGAGACCGGCAAGGCCGGCGCCGGCAAGCGCCTGCCGCAGCATCTCCCCGGTCGTGAGATTTCTGGCGCTATCGATCTCGGCTTCATCCAGCATGCCAATCGCCGAGCGGCTGCCGAGGAAACTTGCAAAATGCGCCTCCTCATCGGCGAAGACGGCCGCGTCCACGCCCGCGCCGCCGGGCGTGCCGGCCTCAAAGAACGCCCGGGCGATTTCCAGCCCATAGATGACGCCCATTGCGCCATCGAGCCAGCCGGCATGATTCTGCGTATCGGAATGCGAGCCGACGAGCAGCAGCCGCCGCGCCGCCGTGTTCTGGCCGATTATGTTGCCGATCCCGTCCATTCGGGCGGAAAGGCCGGCTTCCTGCATACGCGCCACCAGCCAGCGGCGTGCCGCCATGTCGTCCGGCGAATAGGTGGGACGGTGGACGCCGGTCTTGTAGGCTCCGAACGCACGGAGCCGGTGCAGGTCGGCAAGAAGACGTTCCGGTTTGATCGTGATGGCGGGCATGGCTGCATCGTCTGCCGAAGCGACGCCCCGGCATATCCTTTCGATGTAATGTTGAATAATTCAGACCGCCCTTTAGGCGACCTCCTGCTTCTTGCTGACGACGGCCGCGAGAAACGCCTTCGTTCGCGCCTGCTGCGGGTTCTCCAGAACCTGATGAGGCGGGCCGGTCTCAACCACACGCCCTTCGGCCATAAACACGACCTTGTCCGCGACCTCACGGGCAAAGTTAAGTTCGTGCGTAACGATGATCATCGTCATTCCCGTCGCCGCGACGTCGCGCATAACCGCAAGCACTTCGCCGACAAGCTCCGCGTCGAGCGCTGATGTCGGTTCGTCGAACAACATCAGCCGAGGCTGCATGGCAAGCGCTCTGGCGATTGCGACGCGCTGCTGCTGTCCGCCGGAGAGGTTGTTCGGGAACGCGTCGGCCTTGTCTACGAGCCCCACGCGGGCGAGAAGGTTCATCGCCATCTCCCGCGCCGCCTGTCGGTTCTGCCTGAGGACCCTGGTCGGCCCTTCCATAACGTTTTCCAATGCGGTCATGTGCGGGAACAAATTGAACCGCTGGAAGACCATACCGGTGATCCGGCGCTGGCGGGCAATTTCCTTGTCCGTCAGACGATGGACGATGTCATTCTCGACGCGGTATCCCGTCAGCTCCCCGTCGAGGTAGAGCGCGCCCATCTCAATCGTCTCGAGCTGGTTGATGCAGCGCAGGAATGTCGTCTTGCCGGAGCCAGATGGACCCACGATGCACACGACCTCTCCTGGCATGATGTCAATATTGATATCATAGAGAACCTGATGGTCTCCGAATTTTTTGCCGACTCTGACGGCCGATACGAGGGGCTTCATCCGTGCCTCCCGCCATTTGCGAAGCCGCGCGCAAAACGCTTTTCGATCCACATCTGCACGATTGATAGGACGGAGACTATCACCAAATACCAGATCGTGGCGACGAACAGCATCTCCATGATCTTGGCGTTGCTATAATAGATGTCCTGGGCCGTTCCGAGCAGCTCCCCGAAGCCGATGATGCTGGCGAGCGCCGTCACCTTCAGCAGGCCTATGAATTCGTTACCGAGAGGGGGCACGACCACCCGCATGGCCTGCGGCAGGATGATGCGCCGCAAGGTGTCGGGATAGGTCATGCCGATCGACTTGGCCGCCTCGTACTGGCCGATATCAACGGCCAGCATGCCAGAACGGATGATCTCGGATGTATAGGCGCCCTGATTGAGGCTCAGCGCGATGAGCGTCGCGGCAAGTGGCGTCATCACCACAACCGTCTTCGCCTCCCACACGCCCGGAATGCCGATGGTCGGAAAGACGAGGGCCAGATTGTACCAGATGAGCAGCTGCAGGATCATCGGAGCGCCGCGGAACAGCCATGCATAGAACATGGCGGCGGAGGACAGGACTATGTTGCGCGACGAGCGGGCGATGGCGGTGAGAATGCCGATCACAATGCCGATCGCCATGGCGATCACGGAGATGACGACGGTGGTGAGGGCGCCTCTCATAATGCGTTCGCTAAACATGTACTCGCCGACCACCGACCAGTCGATGGTACCTACCGCAAAGGCGTAGGCGATGTAGGCAACCGCCGCCAGCAAGAGCGCGGCTGCTGCAAGGCGCCCGATGTGAAGCGGGCGCGCATGCTTGAGTTTCGATATATCGATGAGGTCCATATCCGGCTTTCGCTGGTCGTTCATACTGCCTTCAAGCCCGAGCGATAGCATCATGGTGCGTCGCCTGCGTTGATGGTGGGCGCATCGAGCGCACTGGCTTCAAGGCCCCACTTCTTCACGATTTTGAGGTATTCCCCGGACTTGAACAACTCCTCAAGCGTCTGGAAGATTGTATCACGCAGTTCGGTGTCTTCCTTGTTGAAACCGATGCCGATGCGCACGTTGGTGAAGGGCTTCCCCACCACACGGAAGGGACCGTCCTCGCTTGCAAGCACGGTCGGGATCGCCTCGGTGCCCTGCACGGAACCTATCGCCCGGCCTTGGTTGAGATAGAGGAACTCCGAAGCCATGTCCGTGTCGGTGATGACATCGATCGCTGGAAGGCCGGCCGCGACGCAGTTCTCGTCGCTCCATTTCTTGACGGAGTCCGGGTACGTCGTGCCGCGGTTCGTGGTGACGACCTTGCCGCAGAAGTCCTTCGGCTCCTGGATCTCGGTGTTCTTGTCCAGCGTGTAGAAGGTCGTGCCGGCGCTCAGGTAGTCTATGAAGTCGAAGCTCTCGCGCCGTTTCGGCGTGTCGTACATCCCGCTGATGATCAGGTTGATGCGGCGCGATTGCAGGTTGGGCGTCAATCCTTCGAAGCGGGAATGGACGAACTCGACCTGCAGCCCGAGCTTGCCGGCGATCGCTCGGATGAGGTCGACGTCGAAGCCGACAAGTTCGTTCGTCTTCGCATCGATGAACTCCATGGGCGGATGGTCGCGTTCGGTGCCGACCATCAGCTTACCGGAGTCCTTGATGTCCTGCGGCAGGGATTGGGCGGAGGCGCCGCCGGTAATGAGCATGGCGGCGAGGGCCGCGGTTACCAGAATTCCGATTTTACGCATTGTTCCCTCTTTATGTTGGTTTGATTGTTTTTCGAACGCTTGTCCGCTAGCGCACCGGGCGAACCATCTGCGGCACCGGTTGCTGCCAGAAGGGCAATTTCTCCTCTCGCGGCGTCCATTCGCCGCTATCGACGAGGGTCTGTATATGGGCGGCTATCTCCTCCATCGTGGCGAACCAGACGTCTCCCTTCGCCTGCATGTATTCGATGAGGTCCGCCATGGCCTGCGCGCGGGCCGGCCGTCCGGATACGAACGGATGCCATACGGAGGACCACAGGCCACCGTTTGCCCAGGCGGCATCAAATTCAGAACGGAAGACCTGCATCGCCTGCTCCGGCGACTGGATCGGCAGCATGTGGTTGAAATCGCGCATGTTCACATACTGAGGCCAGTCATCCAGCGCGTGGTCGGAGGGCAGCTCCAGGAGCGCGCCTTTTTCGCTGCGTATCATATAGGGAACGTCGTCTCCGGAAAGGGACGCGTCATAGGCGAAGCCCTCGTCGATCAGGAGGTCGAGCGTGGCGGGCGAGAACGCACCCGAGGGGCAGCGGTAACCGGCCGGCCTCTTGCCGGTGATCCGTTTGATCGCCTGGATCCCGGCTTTCAGGACCTTCGCCTCGTCGCCAGCGTCAAGAGCATTCACTCGCTCGTGCAGCCAGCCGTGGTGGCCGATTTCATGGCCGGCCGCAGCCAACTGCTCCACGGCTTCCGGATAGGTCTCGACGCACCAGCCGGGAACGTAAACGGTCTGCTTGATGCCGTAATGTTCCCAGATCCGGATGAGCCTTGGCACCGCGATCCTCGGACCATACCGCAAGGCCGAGGAGAGCGTGATGCGCCGCATGGAATCTTCGGGGTAGTAGAGGTGCAGCAGGCTTTCCGCGTCGAGGTCAAATGCGAAGCAAACAGCGCAGCGTGCGCCGTTCGGCCATTGCGGCGGGTTGTCTATCAGCTTTAGCAAAAGGCATTCTCCTACTTGCGGCCGCGCAGGACCGGCGGCCTATCCCGGCGGAAAGGCCTGCTGTTGTCATTATTTTGTCGATTGGGAGCGCTTCCCACTTGAACCGCACTCGATATATTGACATGTTCCATGACTACAAACTTAGTGTCAACTCTAAAAATAGAGACCAAGTTAATTTTGGCGATCTCCATGGATCGCCGCGTGGAAGGATAGGCAATGACCGGAGGTTTGAGAGAGAAGCATCGGAACAAGCGCGTAGAGCAAGTGCTCGACGCGGCTGATGCCCTGTTTCGAGAGCAAGGCTATGAGATCACGAAGATCGAGGAAATCGCCGAGTTGGCTTCCGTGGCGCCTGCGTCGGTCTACAACTACTTCAAGAACAAGCCAAACTTGCTGATGGAAATAGCGCTACGCCACGTGCGGGCAGCACTACCGGAGCGCCGCAAGTTCTTGGAGAACCTGCCGGACGATCCGGTAAAGGGTATTCTAACCTTCGAGCGGCTCCTGGCGGACCAAGCTGTCCGCCACCTCACCCGCGAATGCTGGAGGGTCGTCATGTCGGCGCAGTTCCTGGATACCGGGGGCGTCGCCCACAGGACCGGAAAGCGCCTCGACCTCCTGCTGCGGCGCCAATATATGCGCATGCTCTCCGCTTACCAGCAGAGCGGTCGCATAAAGGCGGACGTCGACCTTTCGGTTCTGTGCGACCTGCTTCTTGGAATCGGCAGCGCTGCGCTCGCACGGCTTGTCACCTCAAGCGCGATGACTCCGGAAGCTATGCGCGAGTGGGGGATCCCGCACCTGGAAATGGTGCTTCGCGGGGTGGTCGACGACCCTGCGTAAACAAATTTGGAGTCCACTCCATAATTGTGCTTGCACCGCCTGCCCGTATCCCCTATGCATAGCTCTCGGCCTGCACGGCATATCCGCCGGGCCAACCTGAAACTTTCTGACCCGCCTCGATGCGTAGCGGCCGTCTCTCTCTCTCTCTCTCTCTGAGGGCGGCAGCGGATAGCTGTGCCTTGGAGATGGAACCGGGAGCGCCTATGACCAGAAGCAACTTTTCCGCCGCTCAAAACCACGCGCTGAACTGGCTCGATGAAAATCGCTCGCTTCTTTCGGCCTGGCATCAGACGATCTGGTCATTCCACGAGCCTTCCTGGCGCGAGTATCGTTCCTCAAAGTGGTACATTGACCGACTCCGCGAGGAGGGGTTCGAAGTCGAGCAGGGGTCTGCGGGCATGCCGACGGCCTTCTGTGCAACCTGGTCGAACGGCGACGGGCCGGTCATCGGCGGCTATGCCGAATACGATGCGGTGCCCGGCCAGTCCCAGGTCGCCGCGCCTCACCGCGCGCCACGACCGGGGACGACGAAACATGCCGCCGGTCACACCGATCCCCATTCCGCCCTCGGTCTGGGAGCCTTCGCGGGCTTTCTGGCTGCCAAGAAGGCCATGGAAGCGCATGGCATCACCGGCACCCTGCGCTTTTTCGGTGAGCCGGCCGAAAAGATGTGCGGTTCGAAGCCGGTCCACGCCGCCCACGGCTACTACGACGGGCTGGATGCCGCGATCAGTTTTCATCCGCATTCCTTCAACGCGCTCACCAACGGCTGCTTCTGGGATACGACCAGCGCGCCATACTGGAGCCGGATCTACACGTTCGAATGCGACCATCCGGAGACCTGGCTCGACCAGAGTCGCGGCGGTGGCGTAGCGCATGCCCATGCGAGCGCGCGCGCGCCGGGTGCCATCGACGCCGTGTGCCTCATGTACACGAATTCGAAGATGATGAAGGAATCCATGCTGCCGCACACCGGTACTTGGACCCTCAATGAATTCATTCCCGTCGCGGGGCAGGCGGCGGCCGACAACCTCGCGCCCGCCTATTCGCAGATACAGTACTCCATGCGCGCTCCGACGCTGGAAATGTGCGAGACCGTCTTCTCCGTGCTCGATCGCAACGCCGAGCACATCGCTGCGATGACCCATTGCACGTGGCGTGCGGACTGGATTACCAAGACCCGCGCGGGCCTACCCAATCATGCGCTTGCCGAACTGACGTTCCGCAATTTCGAAAAGCTCGGCGCGCCCGTATGGAGCGATGCGGCCAAGCAGTTCGCCCGCGAGGGACAGCGCAATCACGGCATCGAGCCAATGAACGAGCCGTTCATCGACAACATGATGCGGCTGACCCCGCCGCAGGAGGCCGAAGCCGCCTTCCGCCAGCAGCTGCCCCCATGGCAGCTCAATTACGCCGCGGACGACTATGTTGAGTATACGTGGCATGCGCCCACGGTCCGCCTTTATGTCGCCCGTCCCACGCTCAAGCCGGATCCAGCTGGCAAGCGCTACGGCGAGTGGCTGCGGCACGCCATGAATGGCCATCCGGCCTGCATCGACCCGATGTGGAGCAAGGCGGCGGACGTCATCTCCACTACGATCCTCGACATGATGACCGATCGGGCAGCCCTCGAGCGCGCCCAGCAGGAATTTCGCGAAAGAACCGGCGGCGGTGTCGGCGGTTCGCGGTGGGTGCCGCCCCAGCTTCCTTCGGACTTCCAAGCGCCAGTGGACTATCGCTGGCCGGAATGGATCGACACGCCCCGCGGTCCGGAATGGTCCGTACGTTGAGAAGGTCATCCGGCAAATTCAACAAGCCTACAAGGAGAACAAGATGCCAATACCCTCACATGATGAGGTTGTCGCCTTCGTTGCGGCCAACCGCTTTCCATTTCCAGGCCAGACGACCTGGCCGGCAAACTATACGACATTGACCAACGCTCCGGAGAAGAAGCGGGCGGTTCCCGGTCCTTCGGGAGATTACTACCCCGATATTGTCGTCATCGACTCCGATGGCAAGACCCGCGAGATCGGCGACGTCGAGGAGGCTCTTGATCCGGCCAAGGTGCCACTGTGGAAGGCAGCTTCTGAAGCAGGCGATCCTCTACCAGAATACGAAACGCGCATTTTCTTCCTTTACGTACCCGAAGGCCAAGAAGAGGCAGCGAAGAATCTCCTGGACGCCAACAAGATTTCCTATGCTGGCGTACGCGGTTACCGGTCCGATGAAAGCGGACAAATTAGTATTGTTCCCTTCGTGACGCGCGGCAATCCTTACGATCACCAGTAAGTCTTCCCCGACGCCTTTTCAAGGCGCGCTTTGCGGGCCGACGGACCGTCTCTGCCTGGTCGTTGGCCCGTTTTTCTGCGATCCGGAGCTAATAATGATCAGCCCCCCATTGTCCATCAGCCCACAAGCCGTTGCGGCACCAGCGAGCGGCATCGCTGCGGTCATGAAGCACGGTTTTGGACGCTCCGACATCATTCCTCTTTGGGTCGGAGAGGGCGATCTGCCGACGCCCGCCGTCATCTGTCACGCGGCGGCCGCGGCACTTGAGCGGGGCGAAACGTTTTACATGCCGCAGCCGGGTATCCCTGAGCTTCGCCGCGCGCTCGCCCAATATCATGATCGTGTCTATCACGGGCTCTTCGGAAAGCAATTTGAACCCGGCCGTTTCTTTGTCACGGGCTCTGGAATGCAGGCAATCCAACTTGCGGTTCGGGTCGTGGCAGGGGTAGGCGACGAGATCTTGGTGCCCACCCCTGCGTGGCCGAACTTCTCCGCAGCTGTCGGAGTAGCCGGCGCCCACGTCCGTGAGGTCGCCATGCAGTTCGACCCAACCGGTTGGATTCTGGACCTCGCTTTGCTCGAGGCCTCGATCTCACCCAAAACCCGCGCGATTTTCTTGAATTCGCCTTCAAACCCGACTGGTTGGACCGCTGGTCCTTTACTTCTGCAGGCTATACTGGATCTTTCTCGGAAGCATGGCCTCTGGATAATCGCGGACGAGGTTTATGGCCGTTTTACCTATTCCAAGGCCTTGGCCGCACCGTCGCTCCATTCACTTATCACGGGAGAAGACCGCGTTCTTTTCGTTAACACCTTCTCAAAAAATTGGGCGATGACCGGCTGGAGGATTGGTTGGATCGAAGCGCCGGTAGCGCTCGGGCCAGCCATTGAAAATCTGATCCAGTATTCGACTTCGGGCGTCGCAGTGTTCATGCAGCGCGCTGCCTGTACGGCGCTAAACGATGGCGAGGCATTTCTGGCGGCGCAGCTGGAGCGGTGCCGCAGAGGGCTTGAAAGAGTCTCCTCGGTTCTCGCAACCTCTTCCCGCATACACTTTGCGCCTGCCGGCGCCTTTTACTTGTTTTTCGGCATCGACGGGGTCGCTGATTCGACGGCATTCGCCGGAAGATTGTTGCGGGAAACTGGCGTTGGGCTGGCACCAGGGCGGGCGTTTGGCATGGCCGGCGAAGGCTACTTTCGGCTTTGCTTTGCCCGCGAAACGGAGGATCTCGCGACCGCGGCTGAGCGGCTACTTGAACTGCTCAATCACGACGCCTGAACGACGAGGAGTGCACACCAATGCATTTGCACAGCGCAGAATGGAAGCACCGGGTCGAACTCGCGGCGTGCTACCGTTTGATAGCCCATTACCGCATGGCAGATCTTATCTACACACACGCCACTCTTCGGCTGCCGGATCAGGACAGCCGCTTCCTCATCAATCCTTACGGTTTGCTCTGGGAGGAAATCAGTGCCTCTTCGCTGGTCACGATTGATCTCGACGGAAACAAGATCGTAGACAATCCCTACCGGGTGAACAGAGCGGGGTTCGTAATCCACAGCGCCATCCACAGTGCGCGACATGATGCACTCTGCGTCATTCACACGCACACAAAAGCGGGCATGGCCGTTTCCAGCCTGCAGGAAGGGCTTCTTCCTCTGAATCAGATCGCTCTAGGCCTAGAGCCGCATGTCGCGTATCACGACTACGAGGGCATTGCGCTTGATCTTGAAGAGCGCGATCGCATTATCGCCGACCTCGGGAACAAGCGAGCCCTTGTCCTTCGAAACCACGGCCTCCTGACCGTTGGACGCAGTGTCGCGGAGGCGTTCAACCTAATGTATTATCTCAATCTCGCTTGCGAAATCCAGGTCGCGACGCTTTCGATGAATCGCGAGATAAAACTGCCTGACGTGTCGGTCAGGTCGAGGGTGGCCGAGCAGGCAGACATCGTCTCATTCGACGATGGCGATCTCGCATTAGAATGGGACGCCCACTTGCGTCTTCTTGACCGGATCGACAGGTCCTACCGGCGGTAGGCGATGAAAAACCAAGCCCTTAAAGGCGCGGCGCTCGTTGTCCTCGCCATGACTCTCTACATACAGAATGACGTCGCCACCAAGCTGCTGACCGAGAGTCTCGATACCCTTCAGATCATGATGGTTCGAGGCGTAATCGGCGCCGCCTCGCTTCTCGTACTCTTGCGGTTCACTGGTACTAATTACAGCTGGAAGCATGCGTTAATGCCGGCAGTAATGATCAGATCTGCTTGTGATGGGCTTGCAAGTCTCGCCTTCGTCTTTGCCCTTGCTGAGATGCCGCTGGCGACATTAACGGCCATCATGATGCTAGCACCCGTTATTTCTGCAGGCACTGGGGCCCTAATCTTCCGTGAACGGCTGACGGGAAGGCTTGCAATCAGTGTGATGCTTGGGTTCACCGGCGTATTGATTTTCGCACGGCCGGTCTCCACCGGCGTTAATTTACCAATGTTTCTCGCATGCTCTGCTACCCTCCTCCTTAGTGCCCGAGATCTGTTTACTCGACACACATCGGCGGATGTTCCATCCGGCCTTGTGGCCCTCTTAACGACGCTCTCGGTACCAGTCTTTGTTGCACCTATAATTGCTGCTCGGGGTTATCTACCGATGACCCCTCAGGATTTCATCCTTCTTGCATATGCAGGAATTTTCGCTGCGGCAGGTACTTGGATTTTTGTGCAGGCAACGCGCATTGCTACACTCGCTGAGATAGCTCCGTTTCGTTACGCTGCAGTGCCTTTATCAATCGTAGCTGGCTTTATCGTTTGGGGAGAACTCCCCGATTTGGGCATGCTGGTAGGGTCACTGTTCATCACCATTGCTGGCGTCATCGCACTCGCGAGTCGTTCCACACCAAGTCATGAAGGATGAGGTACCGAATGCCGCTGGGACAATTTCACCACACGATTTCGTCCGTCGTTGGATTACGCCCGTCTGCGTGCGAGGTGTTGCTGCCTGCTCTGACAGTAGACGAGACCGCATACTGCCATAACCGCGATTTCTTCCTGGAATATGCTCGTGCCGCAGGTGTTAGGATTGCGCCTCACGCCAAGACACCAATGTCAGCCGACATTGCTGCTGATCTCATCGAAGCTGGCGCGTGGGCGGCTACTGTTGCCAACCTCCAACAAGCCGAAGCGATGCTTTCTCACGGTATCAGTAGGATCCTGATTGCGAACGGGCTGGGCGGCTTGCGGAATGCTCCAAGACTCGCGGCATTGCAGAAGGAATTTCCGGAATGCGAAATTGTTTGCATCGCGGACTCAGTTGCAGCGGTGGTAGTGCTCAGTGCCGCCGCAGCCACAGCAGAATCTTCAATACCGGTACTTGTGGAAGTGGGTGCGGGTCGCAGCGGCGCACGTACCTTTGAGTCTGCCCACTTAGTAGCCGAAGCAATCCTGCGCGACCCAATGTTGGTCCTGCGAGGTGTTGCCACTTATGAAGGCTCCGTGGAGGGACTTACAGAAATGGCGCGCATCGAGAGTATCGATGCGTTGCTTGCCCTTGTGTCCCGCCTTTTTTTGCATCTGCGTCGGATAGCGCCTGCAGACGCCCTTATAATCTCTGCCGGGGGCTCCCTCTATTTCGACCGCGTGATTGAAGCGCTTCGACCAGTCGTGGAGAAGGATGCGAACTCATTCCTGCTTCTAAGAAGTGGTGCTATTTTCTTTTATGATCACGGAATTTATCGACGGGGGCTGTCCGCAATGGACCAGCGAGGCGGCTTGCTTGTCGGAAAAGACAGAGTTTCCGCTGAGCATTCCTTTAGGCCCGCGTTAAAGCTCTGGGCTGAGATTCTATCCATTCCGGAGCCCGGCCTTGCAATTTGCGGATTTGGGATGCGGGACGTCTCGTTTGACCAAGGCATGCCAGTTCCGCTTGCGGTTTTCCGTGACGGGCTCCGAGATCCTGAACACGATCCCTCGTTGATGTCCGTGTTCAAACTTAACGACCAACATGCCTATCTACGCTTTGATGCCTCTTCAAGCCTAAGCATCGGCGATGTAATCTCGTTTGGGATATCTCATCCATGTACCTGCTTCGACCGCTGGCGGCAGTTTTACGTTCTGTCTGACGATGACCGGATCTCTGGAGTGTGCCAGACGTTCTTCAGTTAGAAGAAGTAAAGCAAGTGACGTCAGACAAGAGCGAACCTAGAGCACGCTCGAAGAGTCGCGCGGCGCCATATGGAAGGGTGCCTACTGGGAGAGAGGGGGCTCGGGAATTGAAGGGTGGAGATATTTGGCTCTCGGCTCATGAACACGGCCGCGTGCCGGGAACAGACAGCATGGTGACGAGTCGACGTGCCGCAACTACAGCCCCGCCTTCAACGCGAAAGCGTCGGTTGCCGCCCTCAAGGACGAACAAGTCGATGGTGTCGATCTTGCCCAGTGACCTGCCCCACTTCGCATGACCCTTAGAGAAGAGCGAGCACTATTTGACATTTTCCTGGATCGCGTTGATGAAAGTGGTGGGTCGGAATAATGTCGGCTGCTCTCAGCTGCGACGTTGGGCTCGCATTCCGCTTATCAAATTGGGTTTTCTTTGACGTCACTTTTAGATACGCCAACCGACACTCCAAAGCTGACAGCAAGCGCTCGCGCTGTTTTTCGCATGTTGGCCCGGGGCGGTTCGGCTACGCGCCCAGAACTGGCTGAACGGCTTGGGTTGTCTCGCCCCACCATGTCCATCGCAATGGAAGATTTGGACCGTCTGGGCTATGTTGAGATGGTCGGTTTGCGGCAGCGCGGCACAGGCCGAAAAGCCGTTATGTATAGGTTAGGCGCCGGGGTTGGTCACGCTATCGCCATTGATGCCGGTTCAACCAATGTGCGCCTGAAAGTATCGACGCTCGACAATCGTATTCTCTATAGTGGTGGCTATCATTTAAGCTCTGATCAACGCCGGTTCACGCCCGAACTGGAGCGGGCAGTCGCCCAAGCGCTGAACGACGTCCGCCTGGCCACGCAGGATAATTGGGGGCCTTTGCGAGCAATTGGCATAGCTCTTCCGACAAAGGTGGAAAAGCAAATCTCCTCGTCCGAAGAGATAGCCGCGCTCTATCCCCATATATCGCAATCGATCGCAAGCTTGGATATCCCTATCATCCTAGAAAACAACGTGAACTGCGCCGCGATAGCGGAAAGTGCATTTGGGATCGCGGCGAATGCAGCCGATTTCGTTTATATACAGGTCGGCGTCAAAGTGGGTATGGGGATCGTGTTGCGCGGCGAATTGGTTCGCGGACGGAATGGGGGTGCGGGAGAAATCAGTTCGCTTCCGTTCCCTTGGGCACCAGATATTCAGCCGTGTAGAGAGGCGCTGGAAGACTATTTGGGATCGGAGAGCCTGATGCAGCGCGTTTCGCTCGAGTGGCCGGAAGGAGAAGCATCTCCGAAAGATGCTTTTTCCCTGTTTTCATTGGCGCGGGAAGGACATGCCGTTGCACGCGACCATGTCGATCGACACGCCGAAAATGTTGGAAGGCTGGTTGCGGCCTGTGTTTCGGTGCTCGATCCGGGACTGGTGGTGCTCGGCGGCGGTATCGGGCAGAACGCGATGATTCTGCCGAAGGTCCGAGATGTCGTCAATGGATTGACGGGGCCGACCAAGATCGAGGTGACGAGTCTGGGGACCGAGGCCACGCTAAAGGGAATACAGCGCCTTACACAGCACAATGCGGAAGCACTTGTGATCGGAGACGGCGCAGAATAAATTCTTATCCTGCGCCCACCCCGTTAAAGCGTGTCAACCTCACGCCTTGTTTATTTTTGTGTCGGTCTGACGATACCGGAATTTCGTATCAGTCAGGCCGGCTGCATCCGACAGTTCTGCCGCAAGCAGTTGCGCAGGTAAGATATCCAGAAGTGCACGCGCGATGCGGTTTTCAAAGGCTGGTACGCGAACGACGGTGAGGTTGTCCTTATCGGCAATTTCAGTGTTTGTGGTCACAAGCAGCACGGCACACCCTATCTCGGCCATGTCCTGCGCCAGCTTCAGTTCGCGTCCGTCGCCAAAAATCAGCACGCCAGTGGTAGCGTCCATCGGCTCCATCGGACCGTGAAGATAATGCAACGTGTCCGTCGCCCCGGCGGGAATCCGGGCGGCTTCGCGGATCAACAGGCCAGCCTCGCCGGCCGTTCCCAATGCGGAGACCGCGCCCACACAATCGATCGCACGCCTTTGCCTGAAAATCGCACCAGCGCGTTCCATTTTTGCCGCGCTTTCGGCCAGCACCTGCCCAGCCAGTTTGGTTAGCTGCATCCAATCCGTGCTCTTGCCGCACAGGGCATCGCTCAGCATGCCGGTTGCGAGCAGCGTCCCGGTGTAGCCAGTGCTTGAAGGCGTGGCGTCCGCGCCAGACTGAAAGCAAATCGAGCTGCGTGCGGCTTCGGCAAGCGGATTGTCGCCTTCGCTCGTGACAGCGATAGAAAAGACACCCGCGTGTTTGCGTAAAGCTGTGACCGGTTCAACACTTCGTCCACCGGACGAAAGCGCGACGATCGCGTCCACGGGATTGCCGGGTTCCATGAGGTCAACGGCATGCCACGCTGTGGCGCGCCGGCCACGTCGTTGCAGTTCGCCGGCCGTCACGACGGCGGCCTCATAGCTTGCGCCGATACCCGTTATCCCCAGCACACCCTCGCGCAGGGGTGCGAGATCAAGCTTCTCAAGCTCGGCTTCAATAGCGGCCAGGCTGCTCGCAAGCTGTTGCGGCTGGCGTGCGATCGTGGAACGATAGCTCATTTTGTACTCCTCGGTTGGTAAACTTGTGGTGTTGTCTGGATCATCCGAAGCGCAAGCGCGCACGCGCCCGCGACAGGTGGCTTGTCCAATATTTGTGCCTGAACACGTCCCTCGGAACGCGCGTTTATGTGATGGAGAAGCAACCTTGCGAAGCCTGGCTGCGCCATGACGACACCACCGCCAGCAACCAGATTGCGCGCCTGCGCTCCCCGGTTGAGCAAACGTTCCACCAGAGTGGCCAGTGCTGCGGCACCTTCGTCCAGAGTGCGTTGCGCCAGTTTCGATCCCAGGCTGGCCGCCTCGAAGACGGCCGGCGCATGACGTCCGAGACGCGCACCGCTGCCGCTCGATGAGATACAGCTTCCAATCCGCACCGGCGATGCGATCGCGAAACTTTGGCAAAGCAGCTGAACGAGAGGTTCGTCGGCTGCTCCGCCACCATCGAGATACAGACTGGCAAGCCTCCCGGCTTCCCGCACAAGCCCGCTTGCGCTACCTTCATCCCCTATAACCCATCCCCAACCTCCGGCGACAAGCATGGTGCCGTCGGGATTGCGCGTAACGGCAATGGAGCCGGTGCCGGAAACAATCCCTATGCCGTCAAAAACCCCCATGGCCGGCGGAATAAGCTCGGCATCATTGACGACACGCACCGGAAAGCCTGCATGGTCTTCGAATGCCGCTTGAAAAGCATCGCATTCGTGCTGGGCGTCACAGCCATGCGCACCCACAGCCAGCGCAGCAATGGTACCGCCGGACACCAACGAATTGATCATTGTAACCAATGCCCTTGCGTCGCCCGTCCAGTCGTGCGTGCGCCATGACGCAGTGGGCACGACCCTGTCGCCCACCACGCGCCCATCGGCCAGCGAACGCAGATGCGTCTTGGTGCCACCAATGTCTATGCCCACTGCTATCGTGTTCATGAAATATCTCATTCTTGCTTAGTTAATCTGCCTTACAAACTTTTCGGCGCGCAAATCAAGTGCTTTAATCGAGCAAGTGAAAAAGTCATTGAGAACTGACCGTGAGTTTGTTAACGTGCCTAACTAACTGAGGAGCGGCTCGCGCTGCAAATGGGGTAAGCTTGGGGAAGCTGTCCAAATAGGAGGAACAAATGGGTTGGATTCGTTTTGGATCGGTCACGGTGTTGGCGCTGACGGGCGCTCTCGCATCGGGCGTGACGCATGCGCAGGAACTGGATTACTGGGTGTATTCCGACTTCGCTCAAGGTGAGGCGTTAAAGCTTCAGCAGACTTTCATCGAGGAGTTCACGGCCAAGCATCCGGGCCTTGAAATCACCATTTCCGGTCGCGGTGACGATGATCTGTTGACCGGTCAGATCGCGGGCGCCTCGAGCGGCACCGGGCCGGACGTGTTCATGAATTCCACGTCTTTGGGTGCGATTCTCGCGCAAGCGGGCGCTTTGAAGAATATCTATGAGGATTGGATGGCCATGCCCGAGGACTTCAGGGCTCAGTTTAATCCGGATCTCATCAAAATGTGCACGCCACAGCCAAGTGTGATGTATTGCCTTCCGTATACTGGTTACGGTTCCTTCATGTATCGTAATCTTACCGTTCTCGAGGAGGCGGGCATTGATCCCAAGCGGCCGATCACGGACTGGAGCGACTGGAAGGCCCAGATGCGGAAAATCCAAGCTGCCGGGAAAAAAGCCGTTCCAGATATGTCGCAGTCCTGGTTGTCACTCGCCAACATTTATTCCGGGGTTGCCGCCCCTGACGAATGGGGCATCGATTTCGATAACCAGAAAACGCGGATTGCGCCGGAAAAGCTGGCGGAAGCCACTCAGATGCTTCTCGACATCAAGCCTTATACGTCCGGAACGTCCGAGGACGACCAGGTAACAAAAGATCTTTTCACCACCAATCAGCTTGCCTTCCTCGTCAGCGGTCCCTGGGTCGACCCGATCTTCGAACAAGCCGCCAAGGAGCGGGGCTTGAAGTATGACCGCGTGCTGGTGCCGGGCGCTCAGGAAGGCCAGTATGGCGGTGTGAAGGGCTTCGAATTCATTGCGATAGCCCCGAAGGCCAATGCCAAGATCGCCTGGGAGTTCGCGGCTTATGTTGCGGAAAAGAAGCAGATGACGCGCTGGGCCGCCGCTCTTGGGCGCTTCAACAGCAACGATGCGGCCCTGGCGGACCCGCAGGTCTCAAGTCACTCGCTTCTGGCAATCACCAACGAAGCCTCGAAGCATGCGATCTTCAATCGCCCGCCTTTCTTCGTGAAGCCTTACCCTTCCGACTACTGGTCCGTCCTTCTGGACGGTGTTGCCGACATCGTGGAAGGGGACGAAACCCCGCAAGACGGCGCGAAGCGGATTGTTGATGAACTCAACGAACTAGTCGCGGACGAATAGCAGACCATGAAAAGGCCAGTCCGACCCGGTCCCCGGGAGGGCTGGCCCACTTCGAGCCGGGTTGACGAGATGCAGAAAACCTTCTGGAATTATCTGATGCTGGCGCCGTTCATGATCCTTTTTGGCGCCTTCTTTCTCTATCCGATCCTGAGCGGTTTCAGGTACAGTTTCTACGATTGGGACACTGTGCGCGAACCGGTCTTTGTCGGGCTGAAGAACTACGAAACCGTATTGGGGTCGCGTAACTCCAGAATTGCAGCCGGAAACCTGGCCGCCTATGTGGCTATCACGGTGCCGCTTGGCGTTAGCGTGGCCTTCGGCCTTGCCCTGCTTGTCGATCATTTCGCGGGATTCTGGGGCCGCTTCTTCCGCAGCGTCTACTTCGTTCCTGTCGTGATGCCGCTTTTCCTGGCGGCAACGATCTGGCGCTGGCTTTACGCGCCCAATTTTGGGATGTTTAACCTCCTCGCGGGCTGGCTGGGTGCGGGGAATATCCGTTTTCTTAACGATCCCGACGTGATGCTCTATTCGATGGTCGCGGTGGACGTATGGGTGTCGGCGGGGTTCAACATGGTCATTCTCCTCGCGGGCCTCAAAAACATTCCCCGACACTATTATGAAGCGGCCCGGCTCGATGGCGCGACGAAGTTGCAGGAGATCGTGTACGTTACGCTGCCGATGATCAAGCCAGTAATGATTTTCGTCATCAGTTACAGCTTTATTTCCGCGCTTCAGGTTTTCGACCTGCCCTGGCTTTTGACCGGGTCATCCTTCCTTGATTACGGCGGACGTCAGAAAGCACTTCTGTTCCCGGTAATGGATATGATGGGGCGTGGATTCGGAAGCTTGAGCTTTGGCCTCGCATCCGCTTATGGCTTCGTGCTGACCTTCGTTATCGTCCTTCTCACGGCCGCCATCTTCGTCCTCCAGAAAAGGGATGCCCGGACATGACCGGACTGAAGCGAAACTTCTCCCGGATCACCCCTTGGTCCGTCGCCAAATGGGCCGCGGCCCTATGTATTGCCTTTGTCATGGTCTTTCCTATCTGGTGGATGTTCAATGTGGTCTTCGCCGATCCGGGAGTGCCCGCGTCCCTCAATCCGCGCCTTTATCCGACATCATTAAGTGCGGGCATCGAGAACATAAAACAGGTTTTGAGCGAAACGGGCTTTCTGCGCGCCTATTACATTTCCGTGGCCTATACAGTTCTGACGATCGCCGGCGTTCTGCTGATCGGCTCCATGGCCGCCTTCGAGTTCGCCCTGTTTCGGTTTCCGGGCGCACGCATCCTTTTTGCTCTGGTAATGCTGTCCCTGATGGTGCCGACGGCGGCTACGCTGATCCCGACCTATTTGGTCGTGGCCAAGCTCGGCTGGTTGAACACTATGCAGGGCCTGGTCGTGCCGGGCCTGGCCTCCGCCTTCGGTCTGTTCATGCTCACCCAATTCATGAAGAGCATACCGCAGGAAATGCTGGAGGCAGCCCGTCTGGATGGCGCGACGCATTTCCAGCTCTACTGGTTCATCGCCTTGCCATTGTCCAAAACCGCCCTGGTGACACTAGCGATCCTTACCTTCATGAAAACATGGGGCAATTTCATCTGGCCGCTTGTCATCAGCCAGAAGCCGGAACTATTCACGGTCAGCCAGGTGGTGAGCCTGTTCAATGCGCCCCTGTCCCACACGACGGTCGATGTGGTCATGACCGCGAATCTGCTCGCCGCCATCCCGCCGCTCGTTTTCTTTCTGATTTTCCAGCGTCAGATTGTTGAAGGCATCGCATCATCGGGAACCAAGGGCTGATTTACGCCCCTCCCGCCGTCTCTCAAATGGAAATATCGCCATGTCGTCGTTACAGATCCTGAATGCCTGCAAGAGTTACGGAACCGTTGAGGTTCTGAAAGACATCAACCTTGATGTCCAATCCGGTGAGTTTGTCGTTTTTGTCGGGCCGTCTGGATGCGGGAAGTCGACATTGCTGCGAACGATTGCCGGTCTTGAGGACATCACGGCGGGCGAGATTCGTCTCGGCGGCAAACGCATCAACGATGTCGATGCCGCAAAGCGCGGCGTTGCAATGGTGTTTCAATCCTATGCGCTCTATCCGCACATGACCGTCGCGCAGAATATGGGCTTCAGCATGAGACTTGCCAAAGCCCCAAAAAAGGAAACCGAGGAACGGGTGCGAACGGCGGCACACATCCTACAACTGGAGAAGCTGCTGGAGAGAAAACCCGCGCAGCTCTCCGGAGGACAGAAACAGCGTGTGGCTATAGGGCGGGCAATTGTGCGTGAGCCGAAGGTGTTTCTGTTCGACGAACCGCTTTCCAACCTCGATGCGGAATTGCGCGTTCAGATGCGGGCGGAACTGGCGCAACTGCACAGACGTCTCGGCAACACGATGATTTATGTCACGCACGATCAAGTGGAGGCCATGACTCTTGCCGACAAAATGGTCGTTCTGAACGGCGGCAAGGTCCAGCAGGTCGGCCATCCTCTGGAACTCTACGACAACCCTGATAACATGTTCGTCGCCGGATTTGTGGGTACACCGCGGATGAATTTCATCAAGGCGCGCGTGTTGGAAACCGGCATTGGCGGCATCACCGTGGAATATCTTTCAGATCATAGCGGAGGGCGACTACAATTACCTCTAAAGAATATTACGTATGGCGCGGAAGCGGAAGTCTGGCTGGGTATCCGCCCCGACCATGTGAAGCTTTGCGAAGCCTCGGACGCGAAAGCGCTACCCTTGACAATCAGCTTCATCGAAGAGCTTGGGGATAGCACGTGTCTACACGGCGCGTTGCCGAACGCAACAAAACTGAGCGTGCTTACCCACGGCGGCCGGCGTGCTGAACAAACTCCAGTCACTATCAAGATCGATCCAGAGCGTGTGTTCGTCTTTGATCGCAACGGCGAGAGAATTCGAGACTAAAGGCTATTGGCCTTACGAGCGGAGATCAATTCGTTGGCGTTAGATCGGGAGACATCGCGAGCCTTGCCCCCAACTCTCGTGAAGTCCGGTGCTCCACAGTGATGAATACCGGATGATTCTCCGCTTCGAGTAGCCGCATGTCAGTAAACGCATAGCTTGTTCGATCTTATGTATCGTTGTGGAAGCCCTGTCGCCAACTGTTCCCTTGTCTTTGGCGGCGGCTTTGCGATGGGGGCAACGCCTTCATAGCCTGCTCGTGGAAGAAGCGGGAACGAGATTCAAATTCCCATCGATTGACTACAGGCAACTCACACCTCTAGGTCAGCTGGACGGCGAACGAACCTCTGAGGGTGTCGGACACTGTTCGATTAGAAAAAACTGAAGCAAGTGAAGTCAGACAAGAGCGAAGCTCATAAAAGCTTCGATGCGTCTCCTGTCAACGATGATTCCGAGCCCGGGCGTTGAATTGGCTTGCAACTTGCCATCGCGCCCGACAGCCTGCTCAGGCGGGTTTTCAAGCACTTGGACGTAGGTGTTCGAGTCACTGAAATAAGGATAGACCTCGAGGTTCATCGCATTCGGAATCGCTGCGCAGAGCGACAGCGAGGCGGCGGTGCACAGCGAGCTGGCGCAATTGTGCGGCGAAACGCGGACGTTGTAGGTTTCCGCCATGCCGGCGATCTGCACCGCCTCCAGCATGCCGCCGCAATTGGCGATGTCGGGCATGACGATCGAGACGGCGCCGGTATCGAGCACGTTGCGGAAACCACCGCGGCCATAGACCCGTTCGCCGAGCGCGATCGGAATTCCGCTGCGGGCCGCAACCCGCGACAGGCCAGTGAGGTTGAAGGGATCGACGGGCTCCTCAATCCAGGTTATGTCGAGATCGCGGCAGACATCGAGAAAGCGCAGCAACTGGTCGTCGCAGAGGCCCCCTGACAGGTCGAGCATCAGCTCGATGTCCGGGCCGACCTCGGCGCGCAGGGCTTTGACTCTTTCGATCGCCTGGCGGAAGCGGCCATCGTCCAGCATGCGCGCCGAGACGTGGCGGAACGTGCCATCAGGAAGTTCATAGGCGAAGGGATAGGCCTTGAGGGCGCGGTAGCCGTCCGCGAGCGGCCGGGCGGCGGCCATCGCCCAGTTGACGACGTCGTCGTGCTCGTGGTTCCAGCCGTTGGCGTAAAGCTTGACATCGCCGCGCATGGCGCCGCCCAGGAGGTCGTGGACCGGCAGCCCGGCCGCCTTGCCCTTGATGTCCCAGAGCGCCAGCTCAATGGCGCTGATTGCCGCAAAGGATATCGCCCCTCCCCCCTTCGCCCAGAAGGAATGGTCGTAGAGATCCTGCCAGATCCGGCGGATCTCCAGGGGGTTTCTGCCGGACAGCCGCAACGCCATGTCTTCGAGCATGCCGGCAACGGCGGGGGCGCCGTAGCCATAGGCAACGCCGGCCTCGCCGAACCCCGAAATGCCCTCGTCCGTCTCGATCTCGATTATCACGGGGCGCAGGCCGCCGCCCTCAACACGATAGATCCTAACATTGCTGATTTTCATCTGAGAGCCTTTCTGATCTGATTGGGTTCGCTGCGACGGGGATCAGCTACGCGCGGTGACGACGATTTCGATCAGCGTCGTGCCGCCGAGATCGGCAACGCCGACGGTGGCGCGGGTGGGAAAGCTTTCCGGCGCAAGCCATTCCTTCCAGACCGCGTCCATCTGCGGCTTCAAGGCCATGTCGGTGATGAAGACGGTCACCGAAAGCAGCTTCGTCTTGTCCGAGCCGGCTTCAGCGAGATATTTGTCGAGCTTGGCAAGGATCTCGCGAGTCTGGCCGGCCATGTCGAGGCTCTCGTCGTCGCAGGTGGTGCCACCGACGAAGATGATCCCGTTGTGCTCAACGACGCGGTGCATGATGGGGGTCTGAATGTGACGTGTCGTCATTGGTTCTTTCCTTCTTCTTCGATTGAATCGTGTTCGAGCGCCCGGCCGGTTACGGCGAAAACTGCGGCAGGCCCCTGCGGCAGAGCCGCGAGTTCGGCGAGGCGCAGCGGTTTGACCGGTGCGCGCAGGCGGTAAGTGCCTATCTCGGCCGGGCTGATGCCGCGTTCGGCCGCCATGATTTCGGTGACGGTCGAGGCGCACATGCGGCCCTGGCACGGGCCCATGCCGCAGCGCAGAAAGGTCTTGAGCTGGTTCGGCCCTGGTACGCCGAGCGCAATCACCTGCCGCAGCGTGCCGGCGCGCACTTCCTCGCAGCGGCAGACCATGGTGTCGGGGTCAGACGGCGCAAGAAACTGGCGGGCGGGCCGATACAGTGCATCCAGGAAAGCGCGGCCGCGGCGATAGACCTGGCGTTGCCTTTCCAGTTCCGCCAGGCGGGAAGCGGTTCCCGATGGCGGCAGCAGACCGAGATCCGTGAGGGACGCCAGCGCCGCGATGCGACCGGACACCGCGGCATGTTCGGCTCCGCCGATGCCCGCTCCGTCACCGACCGAAAGCACGCCGGCAACCGAGGTGCGGCCGTGTTTGTCCGTCCGTGGCTGGAAGGCGCGCTGCGCGTCGTTCCATTCGATGGCGCAGCCGGCGGCGCTTGCGAGATTGATGCCCGGAATAATGCCGTGGTGCAGGAGCACGCAATCGGCAGCGATCGTCGCTTCCCGCCCGCCGGCCCGGAAGCGCACACCGTCCGCGTGGCGGGTGCCGGTAATCGCAAGTTCCCTAACCCCGGAGACGATCTTGACCTGCCGCCGGACGCCGAAGAGCAGCGAGAGACCCTTGAGGAGATAGGGCGAGAGGAGAAAACCCGGAAGATGGCGCAGCGCCGCCAGCCGCTGCTTCCTGTCGGCGGTATCGAGCAGGGCCGCGATCTCCGCGCCCGCCCGCAGCAATTGATCGGCGAGCAGGTAGAGCAACGGCCCACAGCCGGCGAGAACAATGCGGCCGCCGGGAATGCCGGACACCGATTTCAGGGCGATCTGTGCGGCGCCGGCGCTCACCACGCCGGGCAGCGTCCAGCCGGGGATGGGCATGGGCCGCTCCATCGCGCCAGTCGCCAGGATGACGGCGCGGGCGGAGATCATCCGCGCTTCGCCGCCGAGCGTCAGGCCAAGGCTCGCCGATCCTCCCTCTGCCGCTGCGGCATCGAGACTCCAGACGGTGGTTGCGGCGGCATAATCGATGAGCGAAGCGGAGAACGCTTCGGCAATCGCGCGTCCCTTCCAGTAGTCCTTGCCAAGGAAATCCTGTCTTTCCGGCGCATTGCGGGTCACGGCCCGGTATATCTGGCCGCCGGGCGCAAGGTTTTCGTCAGCGACCAACACGGACGCGCCGGCCGCGGCCGCCTCGATCGCGGCCGAGAGGCCGGCCGGACCGGCGCCGACGACGACGAGATCATAGTGCAGCGCAAGTGCGCCCGTATCGGTTATCCTGCGCATGCTCATCGGTCTGCGCGCCCCGTCACGAGGCGTGCGCCGTGCTGGCTGTTCACCACCATGCCCTCGTGCACTTCGACCAGGCAGCTCTGGCGGTTCTGGATGCCGTCGATGGTAACGAGGCATTCGTAGCAGATGCCCATAAGGCAGTAGGGTGCCCGCGGCTCTCCGCCCACCACGCTGTCGCGAAACGTCTCGACACCGGCTGCGAGAAGGGCCGCGGCTAGCGTATCGCCCCGCGCCGCCGTGACGCTTCTGCCGTCAAAGGAGAAGGTCACCGCCTCGACGGGTTCACGAATTCTCAGAAACATGGAACCTCCCCGAATGAAACGGCGCGAGATCGGACGAAAGAGCGCCGCTAGCAATCTGCGGCGCGACGACGAGGGCATGGTTCGCCGCAAGCGTAACGCCGGAATGGCAGACCGCGATGAAGGCTCCGGGATGGGAGGCGGACTGTGCATAAATAGGCAACCCATCTCGGGTCTTGACGCGAAAGCCGGCCCAGCTGCGCACCACGTTGACTTCCGCGAGGCAGGGAAAGACCCGGACGGCCCGATTGGCGAGCACAGCGCTGATCTCTTGGTTCGTGGCGATGGCGGTAGTATGCGTCTCTTCGCTGTCGCCGATCATCACGCCGCCCTCATCCGCCTGCCGGATTGTCGCCGATGTGTATTCGAAGAGCGGGCGGCATTTTTCTGTGACCAGGATCTGGCCCTTGCTGTGCTTGAGCGGGGCATGGAGCCCGACCATCGCCGCCAACCGCTGATTGTCGATGCCGGCGGCCAGCACAATGCGACGAGCGAAGATCGTGCCGAATGCGCCGGCAAGCCGGAAACCAGCGTCCACCGGCTCGATGCGCTCCACCGCATGGCAGGCGCGATAATCGACGCCGCGATGCCGCATGGCCGTATGCAGCGCGTGGAAAAGACGCAGCGAATTAACATGCCCGTCCGCCGGCGAATAGGCCGCGCCGACGACATCTTGCCCCACAAGCGGTAGGCGCCGGCGCGTCTCTTCCGCCGTCAAGATCTCATAGGGCGCGGCAGCGCCGTTGGTCTCGGCTGCGATGGTTTCGAGTTCTGCTGCAAGCATATCGAGCTCGCCTTGCGAGAGCGCAAAGGAAAAGGCGCCGCGCTGGCTGAGCGCGACATCGATGCCACTATCGGCGGCGAGCGCCGCAGCAAAGGCCGGCCAGCGTTCGGCCGACGCCTTAGACCACAAGGCGTAATGCGGCGCATGCAGACCTTTGCCTTGTACCCAGACGAGAGCGAAATTGGCCCGTGACGCCCGCGGATCGAGGTCCCCGCCGTCCAGCACCATTGTCTTCAGGCCGGTTCGGGCAAGCCCCCAGGCCAACGCAGCGCCGACGAGTCCACCGCCGACGACCGCGATATCGCAATCGTCCAGTAAAGGCATCAGAAAATGTCCGGTTGTTGAGCGTCAATCGGTGCGGCCGTGAAAGCCGCACCGGATCGCATCAGGGCGTCAGCCGCGCGGGCTGACGTCGACCTTGAACCACTTGAGCGACAGCTCCTTGATGACGCCGTCCGCCAAGGCGTCCTTGATCGCTTCATCGAACTGAGCCTTGAGCGCGGTGTCTTCCTTGCGCAGGCCTACGGCGATCACGCCGAAGACACCGCCGGAAAACAGGGGGCCAGAAAGTTTTGCACCCTGCATGTCCGGCTTTTCGAGCGCCGCAGCAAGAACGGTCGCGTTGGCAAGCACGGCATCGAGGCGGCCGCTGACCAAATCGAAATTGTGCTCTTCCGTGGTCTTGTAAGGACGGATATCAACGCCATCCTTGAAGTAGGTTTCCATGAAAGTGGACGCGGTGGTCGATCCTTGAACGCCGACCGCCTTGCTTTTGAGCCGGGCGGCAATTTCGTCGATGCGCTTCTGCGCCTCGGCGGCCTGGCTGTCGAGCGAATAGCCCTCGCCAGTGCCGGGCATGTCGGCGAGCGGGCTGTCAGCAGCGACGGCAAAGCCGTTGATGCCCGCGGCATAGGGCGTCGAGAAGGCAATTACTTCCTCACGCTTCGGCGTCACGCTCATCGCCGCCATGATGGCGTCGTACTTTTTCGCCGTCAGCGACGGGATGATGCCATCCCAATTCTGCGCCACGATATCGCATTCGACCTTCATGCGCTCGCAGAGCACCTTGGCAAGATCAATCTCGAACCCTTCCAGCGCACCGTTCGGGCCGGAAAAATTCCACGGCGCATAGGCGCCTTCAGTGGCAATGGTGACTTTCCTCTGTTCCTGTGCCGACGTCTGGCCGGTTGTGGCAACGGCAAGCAGTGCGGCGGCAATAATCGTTTTCAGCTTCATATGGTTCACCTCTGATTTGTTTTTGCTGGCGGATCGATTGAGAAGAGAGAGGCTGCATTAGCCTTGCAGATGTTCCCTGGAAACGAATTGCCTGAAGCGCTCTGATCGCGGGTTTGAGAACACTTCAGAAGGCGGGCCTTCCTCCTCAATCCGGCCCTTGTGGAGGAAGACGGTGCGTGTGGAGACGTCACGGGCAAAGGCCATCTCATGGGTGACGATCAGCATGGTGCGACCTTCGGCTGCAAGATCGCGCATGACCTTCAGCACCTCGCCGACGAGTTCGGGATCGAGCGCCGAGGTTGGCTCGTCGAACAGCATGACCCTTGGCTGCATCGCCAACGCCCGGGCGATCGCGGCGCGCTGTTGCTGGCCGCCGGAAAGATGCGTTGGATAACAGTGACGTTTGTCGGCGATGCCGACGCGCTCAAGCAGCGCTTCAGCTTCGGCCAGGCAGTCTTTTCTGCTGCGCTTCTGGACGTGAACCGGGGCCTCGATGAGATTTTCAAGAATGGTCAAATGAGACCAAAGATTGAAGGACTGGAACACCATCGCCGCCTTGGAGCGCAACCGGTTGATCTGGGCACTGTCACGGGGACGCGGTGCGCGACCCGGCGTCTGATCGAGCGAAATGGTTTCACCATGGAACGCGACCGAGCCGCCATTCGGGACTTCAAGCATGTTGATGCAACGCAGCAGCGTCGACTTTCCCGAACCAGAAGAGCCGAGAATTGAAATCACTTCCCCTTCCCGCGCGGCAAGCGAAACGCCATGTAACACTTCGAGCGGGCCATAACTCTTGCGGATGCCGGAAAGCGCGACCGCGGGCATGGTAGTGGCGTCAGGCACGGCGTTCCTCCGGCTTTCTGGTCTCCGGCGACACGGCGTATTCCAGCCAAGCGAAAAGCCGGGCGACCAGGAAATTGATGGCAAGGTAGATTGCGCCGGCGCAGACGAAGATTTCCACCGGACGGTAGCTCTCGGAGATCAGCTTAGCGGCGATACCGGTGATTTCGAGGAGCGTGATGGTCGAGGCAAGTGCCGTCGATTTGACCATAAGAATGATTTCGTTGCTGTACCCGGGCAGCATTTGCCGCAGTGCCAAGGGCATGACGATGCGGCGGAACAACAAGAAGCCGGACATGCCACAGGCGCGCGCCGCCTCCACGTGGCCGGCGGGCACCGAAAGTAGTCCGCCTCGGATGATTTCGGCGCTATACGCTGCGGTGTTGAAGGCCAGCGCCAGCATGGCACACCAGTAGGCCTCACGAAGGAAGGGCCAAAGCACGCTGTTGCGCAGCACCGGAAACTGGCTAAGGCCGTAATAGATGATGTAGATCTGCACCAGAAGCGGCGTGCCGCGGAAGACGAGGATGTAAAACCGCGCCGGCGCATCCAGCCACCACCTGCGGGAAATGCGCATGAAGGCGAGCCCAAAGGCGAGAATGCCTCCCGCTACGACGGAGAGCACGGTCAGTTGCAGCGTGAGCGGAATGCCCCTCAAGAGCGCCACGAAGCTTTCAGCCAGGAAAGGAAGATCAAAGGGCATCAGACGCCCCTCCGGATACCGCGCATCGCCTGCTTTTCCGCGAAGCGAAAAACCAGCCCGGACACCAAGGTGATCAGCAGATAGAGGGCGCCCGCCGTCAGATAGAAGCTGAAGGGCTGTCGCGTCGAGCCGGAGCCGATCTGGGCCTGCCGCATCAGCTCCACCAGGCCGATGACGGAAATCAGCGCCGATTCCTTCAGCACCAGTTGCCAGACGTTGCCGATACCGGGAATGGCGAAGCGCGCAGCCTGCGGCAGGACGATCCGGCGGAACAAAAGCAAGGACGGCATGCCGTAAGCGCGGCCGGCTTCGATCTCGCCTTTCGACAGCGCGAGCACGGCGCCGCGGAAAACCTGCATCTGGTAAGCGCCGGATACGACACCGATCGCCAGCGCGCCGGTTAGGAAAGCGGGTGCGCCGACAAAACCCTCTGCGCCGAACAGCGCCGACGCGGTCGAGATGACCGAGCTCGAACCGAAATAGAAGAGGTATATTACCAGCAGGTCCGGTATGCCGCGTAGGACCGTGGTATAGAAATCAGCCACCAAGCGAAGCACGCGTAAGCGGGAAAGGCTCGCCGCCGCTCCCAGGCAGCCGAGCAGAGCTCCGACGAAGAAGCCGCAGGCAGCGACAGCGACTGTCGTTCCGGTCGCCGCCAGCATACTGTATCCCCAGCCGTCGGGCCCGAAGCTCATAAGCCCCAAAGTGTTCACCAGATCAGCCTTTCGTTGTCCGATGCGTGGTAACGCGCGCCATCGCTCCGGCGCCATGTAGCGGCCCGGTTCTCAGCGGTTTTGTTCCCCGGAGAGACCATTTTATTGCTGCCGCCAAGCCGTGATTGCCCGGGCGTGCTCTTCCATTGACAGAAGGGATCGCATGCGTGATGCATGCAGTCAAATTCGAATGAACGGCACAAGAATAACTGAATGTTATGGAGGATACCCTGAACCTGCGGCAGGTAGAAGCGTTTCGCGCCGTCATGCTGACCGGTCAAATGACGACCGCGGCGGAGCTGATGTCGATCACTCAGCCCGCCGTCAGCCGTCTTATCCGTGATTTCGAAATCGCGACGCGACTAAGGCTCTTCCAACGTCGCGGCAACCAGATAGCGCCGACGCAAGAGGCGCTGACCCTGTGGAGGGAGGTCGACCGGGCGTTCGTCGGCCTCAATCGGATCGCGGCAGTGGCAGAGGAAATAGCGCGTCAAGCGGCGGGTACTTTGCGAATTGCAGCGATGCCAGCATTGGCCAACGGCATTCTTCCGCGGTTTCTGGCACGCTTTCTGCGCGACAAGCCTAACCTGCACGCCTCGTTAAGCGGGCTGCCATCTTCCATGGTCATCGAAGCAGTCGCCTCGGGCCAAGCCGACATAGGTTATGCCGATGGTCCATTGGAACGCTCAGGGTTCATCATCGAGACTCGCCCGATGATGGCGGTCGTCGCCATACCCGAACAACACCCGCTTTGCGAGCGCGCTGTTATACACCCCGCTGACCTGGAGGCGCAGCGGATGATCAGCTTGGAGCCCGGCACGATCTTCGCGATGCGCGTGGAAGTCGCGCTCTCGGGGGTTCGGCGTCTTTCGACTCTGGAAACCCGCCTGTCGCATACCGCGCTCACCCTCGTCAGCGAGGGGGCCGGCATCGCTATCATCGATCCGACATCCGCCAGCGAATTCGTCGAAAGAGGTGTCGTCGTTCGCCCCTTTGGCATCCCGATTGACGCCAGTTTCCTAGCCATCCGCTCAGCAAACCAGAGCCATTCCGATATAATGGGCCGATTTTTCCGCGAGTTCTGGGATTTTCACGACGAGACGATCAAGAATGCGGGCTTTTAATCTTCTAGGTGGCGTCGTTTAGACTGTCGCGCCGGCTGAGACCGGAATGACGTTGCCCTCGGCATCGAGGACGTGAATGTCCTGCAGGCGCGCGGTGAAGCGGACATCCTGCAGGCGCGCGAAGGAACTCTCCCCATCCACCTTGATTAGGAATTTTTCGGTGGTGCCGGGCAGGTCCAGTTAAAGGATCTGCACCTAGCGTAGATGCTCGACGAGATCGATACGCCGGAAAACGTCGCATCTGTCCCGTTGCCCTCGCCGATCCGAGTATTTTCCGGGCGGATGCCGATGCTGATCGCCTTGCCCTTCCAAAGCTTGCCGGAATCCGGAGCCAGCTCGAGAGTGACGCCGCAGTCGAGCCGGCAGCGCGCCTCTTCGATCATACAAGCAGGCCCCTTGTGCAGCCCTTGTAGCTTTGAGTTGTCGGTTCGCATAGGCCCCTGTCGCAATGGAAAGCGGCAGGCCGATCGCCACCTCAGGCACCGCCAACGCGGCGGGGCGTGACAGGATATGCCCTATCGTGACGCAAAACGCTCCGGCCTGAAGGTCGCGAGCATGGGATGCTCAGCGCCCGTCGCTACCTCGGAGGCGAGCAACTCGCCGACAATGAGGCCCAGAGTTGCGCCGCTGTGGCTGAAGGCGACATAGTAGCCGGGAATGGCCTTGAGCGCACCGATCACGGGCTCACCGTCGCCGGGGATCGGTTTGCCGCCGACGCCGATTGAAGCGACTTCGAGCTTCGGATTGCCTTCCATCACCTTGGCGGCTTCCGCCAGCAGGGCATCCACTACGGCTCCGTCAACGTCATACCCACCATCAGTACGCGGCTTGAGGCCTTCGTCCGCCGCCCAGTCCGCGTCTAGCGAGAAGGTGCCGCCGGGCGCCGGACGAACGGCGACGCGGGGCGTGTTGAGGACGGCGCGCAGGGGATGGGCAAGCGGCCTGGTCTGTACGAGAAGGGCGACCGGCGTTCCATCCCCGATGACCTGCCCGCTCTCCGCCGCCATCCTCGGCACGGCGGGACCGGTCGCAAGCACGACGGCATCGGCCGGGAAACGGCCGCCCGTTGCGGTTTCTGCGCCCGCGGCGCGGCCACCTTCAACCACGACCCGCGCGGCCCCTTGGTCCGTTACCAGCACACCGTTGAGCGCAGAAAACTCTTCGAGAAGAACGCCGATCAGCGCCGGCAGGTCAACCCAGCCTTCGCCGGGATTGAAGATCGCCCCCTGAGGCGTGATCGCGCGCGCATCGATACCGGGCGTGATGCGGGCGACCTCGCCGGCGGAAAGCCGCAGCGCGTCGTAGGCGAGCGAAACCTCATGGCGATAGGCAGCGTCGATCTCATTCCGCTCGTCGTCGGCATCCCAGGTCAGGCCGCCGTCAAAACGAAGCCAGCCCGCGCCCGGATAGCGCACGGAGAGCGTGCGGTAGCGGTCGATGCCAGCCATACGCAGGCGGTGGTAGGGTTCAGAGCGCATGCGCGCCGAGTTCAGCCAGGAGAGCGAGCGGCCGGACGCACCGTTGGCGGGCGGGCCATCATTGAGAATGGTCACGCGGATACCGCGACGCGCAAGCTGAACACCGGTGGAGACGCCGAAGATGCCGGCGCCGATGATGACTGCCGAAGAGATGGTGTTGTCTGTCATGGTATGTCTTTCGATCGGTTGGTCGTGCAGATGAAGCGGCTCAGGGTTCTTCCCAGCGGCCACTAACAGCGGAGCGGAACAGGGCGTCGATGGCCTTCATGTTGGCGATCGCATCCTGCAGTCCCGTTTCGAGCGGTATCCCGGAGAGAACGGCCTCGGCGAAGGCATCTGCCTGTTCTCGGTACTGGTCGACGGGTTCGATGGCGATCTCCTCACGCCCGCCGCCGGCAAGGTCGCGGCCGTCGTCGAGGACAAGCACGGTCGGCTCATCGGCCGGCGCGTTGAAGGGAATGGGGATTTCCAAACGCCCACGCGTGCCGAGCGCCGTCACCCTTTGCGTGAGAGCTAGCTGCGTGGAGCAGGTGAAGGCCAGCTGCCGTCCGTCGGGGAACTCCATGAGGCCGCTCGTCAGCCGGTCCGTGCCGAACGCCGGATCCCGCTCCATGAGCGCGATAGCCCGCAGCGGCTCCGCATCGAACAAGAAGCGCGCCGTGTTGATCGCATAGCAGCCGACGTCGAACAGACCACCGCCGCCGATGGCGGCCTGATTGCGGACGTTCTGCGGATCATCGAGATAGTAGGAGAAGATCGTCTGAATGGCTCGGACCTCGCCGATCCGCCCTGCCGCCACCAGCGCCCGCGCCGTCTTCCATTGCGCATGGTGGCGCACCATGAAGGCCTCGGCGACTGGCAGGCGCGCCGCCTTTTGCGCGGCTGCGAGCGCCATCGCCTCTTCGGCACTGAGGGCGATCGGCTTTTCGCAGAGCACCGGCTTTCCCTGCTTCAGCGCCTTGATCGTCAGCGGCGCATGCAAGTGGTTGGGAAGCGGGTTGTAGATCGCGTCGATCTCCGGATCGGCAAGCAGAGCCTCGTAGCTGCCATAGGCCTTGGTGATGCCGAACGCCGCAGCCGTCTTTTCGGCCTTCTTCAGGTCGCGCGAGGCGATCGCCGCAACGCGCCCCGACCTGCTGGACTGGATCGCCGGTATGACCGCCTTGACCGCGATCCCCGCGCAGCCGAGCACGCCCCATCGTATTGTCTTGGTCATCGTCGTCTCCTTGCGCGAGGGTCAGAGCACTTCCGCCAGGAAGCGCTGCAGGCGCGGACTTTGCGGATTGTCGAAGATCGCCTCGGGCGTGCCCGCTTCCACGATGCGTCCCTCGTCCATGAACACGACCTGATCGGCGACACGCCGAGCGAAGCTCATCTCGTGGGTGACAACAACCATGGTCATGCCGCGCTTGCCGAGGTCGGCCATGAGGTTGAGCACACCTTTGACCAGCTCGGGATCAAGCGCGCTCGTTACTTCGTCGAAGAGGATGACCTCCGGCTCCATGGCCAGCGCGCGGGCGATGGCGACGCGCTGCTGTTGGCCGCCGGAAAGCCCGCCGGGACGATGATGTTGGCGGCTGGCGAGGCCGACATCGGTAAGCCGGGCCTTGGCGATGCGCTCGGCCTCGGCCTTTGGCATGCCCTTGATCTTCGTCAGCGACAGCATGACGTTTTCGAGTGCCGTGTGATCGGGAAAGAGGTTGAAATGCTGGAAGACCATGCCCACACGGCGGCGGAGCTTTTCCGGCTTCATGGCGAGGATGCTCTCGCCGTCGAGGAGGATTTCCCCGCTCTTCGGCTCGACCAGCCGGTTGAGGCAACGCAGCAGCGTCGACTTGCCGGAGCCGGACGGGCCGATTATACAGGTGACGCTGCCCGGCTTCACCGAAAGGTGCACTCCCTTCAGCACGTCGAGCTCGCCGTAAGCCATGCCGAGATCGCGGACGTCGAGGCTTCCGCCCTTGAAGGTGGCCCCAGAGGCGCGGTTGGCACCGTCGAGTTCGCCGACCTCCTCCAAGCCGCTGACAAGGACGGACGGGCGCTGCTTGCCTAGCCTCAGGCGATTGTCGATCGCGTTGACGACATGGGTGAGCGGCACGGTGACGACGAGATAGAAGATGCCGGCGAGAAGCAGCGGCGAAAGGTTGCCGGTCACGACAGCCTGGTCCTGGCCAACGCGAAAAATCTCGCGCTCGGACGCGAGCAGGCCGAGGAAGTAGACAAGGCTTGAATCTTTCACATTGCCGATGAACTGGTTGACTAGCGCCGGCAGCACGCGGCGCACCCCCTGCGGCACGACGATGAGCCGCATGCCCTGCCCGTAGCTCATCGACAGCGCGCGGCAGGCCTCCATCTGGCCGCGATCGACGCTTTGAATGCCCGAGCGGAAGATCTCGCCGATATAGGCGCCGGCAATCAGGCTGAGCGCCAGGATGCCGAGCGGATAGGGCGACGGGCCGAACATTTCACGGCCAATCCGAGCAAAGCCCTGGCCGATCAGCAAGATGGTGACGATGGCCGGCAGTCCGCGGAAGATGTCGGTATAGACGCGTGCGGGAATGCGCAGCCAGGGGGAGCGGGAAATGCCCATAATGGCGAGCACCATTCCGATGACGACGCCGAGCACGGTCGAGGCCGCCGCAAGGATCAGCGTGTTCTTGAGGCCGACTGTGATCATGGTCGGCAGGACTTCGACCATAGCGTCCCAGTCGAGGAAGCTGCGGCGCAGGTTTTCAAGCCAGTTCATCAGGAGGTCCCTTGAAGGAAAGACCGGTCCGACCGGCGCGGCCGGACCGGCAAGGTGGCATCACTGCTTGGGAAGATACGCATCCGGCATCGGCGTGCCGGGGAACCATTTTTCGTGCAGGGTTTTCCAGGTGCCGTCCTGCATGGCGTCGAACAGGCCCTTGTTCAGCGCTTCGCGCAGCGCGTCATTGCCCTTGCGCACGACGAAGCCGGCCGGCGCGTCGAAGCTTGGGATGTTTACCGCCACCTTCAGGTCGTCATAGCGGCCCGAATAGTCCTTCGCGGCCTCGAAGTCGAGGAAATGGGCGTCCACCGTGCCGTTGTTGAGCGCGGCCACCGCGGAGTTGTTGTCGGGGAACTTGACGAGATCGGCGCCCGTGAAATTCTTCTGGGCGTAGATCTCCTGGAGCGTGCCCTGCACGACGCCGAGACGCTTGCCCTGAAGGCTGGCGGCGTCCTTGATCGCGGCGTCCGCCGTCAGGACCGACAGGTAACCCGCCAGATAACCATTTGTGAAATCGACGGTCTCCTTGCGCTTGTCCGTCGTGCCGATCGCGGCGGCCGCGACGTCGAAGCGGCTGTTGGCGACCGACGGCATCAGCGCGGCGAATTCCTGGCCGGTGAAGATCACCTGCTCCTTCTTGAAGCCGATGCGCTCGGCGACATTCAGGAAGAGTTCGATATCGAAGCCGGTGAATGTGCCGTCGGAGGTGGTGAAGGCATAGGGCTTGGCATCGCCCATTGTGCCGACGCTGATAACAGCGGGATCGATGAGGCCTAGCGGATTGTCCTCGGCGAGCGCTGGCGTCGCTGCGCTGGCCAGCAGACCGAGGGCTACCGCGATGGCGGCGGCGCGCATTTGAGCAAAGGGGGAAGTGAGAGATTCGGTAAATCGCATTGGTTTCGTCTCCTCTGGTGGTCTTGCCTGCGATGATTTCAAGGCACACGGGTCCCGTCCAGACGGTGGCGCGGCCCACGCGTCGCCCATGCAGTTCGCATGCCGGAATTCTCTGCCTTTTATTCTTGAGACCGGTCTCTTTCGAATATGAGACCGGTCTCTTTTACTTTTAGCAATTGTTATCTTCGCATTTGCCAGTCGTCAACATCTCTTGTAAGGCTAGCGTTCATGGACCAGAACCCAACCCGTTCCGCCTCCGTCACGGTCGCCGATGTCGCTCGCAAGGCGGGCGTGTCAAAGGCGACCGCAGCGCGCGTTCTGGGAGGCTACGGCACGGTTAGCGACCGGGTGCGCGACGCCGTGACCGCCGCCGCCCGCGCCCTCGACTACCAACCCAACGAACTTGCTCGCAGCATGACCACGGGCCGCTCCGGCACGATCGGCGTCGTCGTCGGCGACATCGAGAACCCTTTCTTCAGCCTCGCAGTGCGGGGCATTACCGATGTCGCGCGGCAGACGGGCTTCACCGTCGTCCTCATCAATTCGGGCGAGGACGTCGGCACCGAGAAGGCTGCGATCCGCACCCTGCTTGCAAAGCGAGTGGACGGCCTGATCGTGTCGCCCGCCAAGGAAAGCGATGTCGGGCATCTTAAGGAGGCGACCCGCTCCGGCCGACCGCTCGTGCTGCTCGACCGCGGCAGCGAGGCACTTAACGTCGATACGGTGCTTGCGGACGACCGGCACGCCGCCGAAGGCATCACGCGCCGGCTCCTTGCGCTCGGCCATCGCCGCATCGCCTATCTCACTGCCTGCGACACCCCGGACCACTGCTTCCGCGCGCCGGACGACATCAACACTGGCTCGGTGCGCCGGCGCATCGAGGGTTTTCTCGGCGTCTGCCGCGAGGCGGGCCTTCAGGGAATGGAAGACTGGGTGCATGTGGGCGCGGTCACGCCGGAACATACCCACCGCATCGTGACGGCGATGCTCAAATCCCCGCAGCGCCCGACCGCGATCATTGCCTCGGACAGCGTGATCGGCCTCGAAGTATTCAAGGTCGGCCGCGAACTCGGCCTAACCATTCCGGACGACCTGTCGCTGGTATCGTTCCACGATGCGGACTGGACTTCCGTCACGACGCCCCCCGTCACCGTCGTGCGCCAGCCTGTATACCGCCTCGGCGAGACGGCGGCCAAGCTGCTGGTCGGTCGGCTGAATGGAACCGACGGGGAGGCTAACCGCGTTGTCCTGCGAACGGAAGTCGTCGAGCGCGCCTCCGTCGCCGCTCCCGCAGACAGTGTGGGTGCTTCAGAATTGCACCGCGAGCCTTAGGGCATCCAGCATCGCAGCATGAACCGACCGGCTGCTGACAGCATCCCCGATCCTGTGCAGCTCGAAACCAGAGATTCGCCGGCCGCGTAGTGGTGCAGGACCGATCAAGCTTTCGATCTCCGTGACGCCATCGTTTGCCGAGAAGGCCCGCAGCTCGTCGAAGAGATCGTTCACCGGGATCGTCCCATGCTCGACGATGACCTGCGCAAAGGTCTCGCGCCGTTCCCGGCCCGTGAGCAGGTGCCGCAACACCACCTCCCGCCGTCCATCCCGCGCGCTCACCGACACCAGTTCGTGTTCCAGCAGAACCCGCACGTCATGCCCGGCGAGCGCCTTGCGGTAGGTGATGCTCGAGTGATGCTCCATCTCCGGCGCGATGGAAGTGTCGCGGGCGACGAAAGTCACCGTTCTACCGGTTGCTGCGATCTCGGCGGCGGCCGAGGGCGCGGGATGGCGCCCGGTCGCGTCATAGATCAGCACGTCATCCGCGACCTGCGCGGGATTGCCAAGAGCGTCGAAGACACTGAGGCACAGCTCGCTTCCCCCGACAGACCCGAAATCCGGAATGCCGCCGGTGGCGACGAGAACGAGATCTGGCGCGTCGGCAAGAACGTCCAGCGCCTCCGCATAGACATTGAGCCGGACATCCACCCCGAGGCGCTCCAGCTCGGCAACGCGCCAGTCAACGATGCCGATCAGGTCGCGGCGGAGACGGGCCTTTGCAGCCAGCACGAGCTGCCCGCCAAGCCGGTCCGCCGCTTCCAGGAGCACGACGTGGTGGCCCCGCTCGGCGAGCACCCGCGCAGCCTCCAGCCCTGCTGGCCCGCCGCCCACGACGACTGCCTTGCGCCCGGCATCCGCCGAGCGCCCGATCACCTGCGGCAACCAGGTCTCGCGGCCCGTTGCCGGATTGTGGATGCAATGCACCGGACGATAGAGACAATGCGATGCGCCGACGCACGGCCGGATCTGGTCCTGCCTGCCCGAGCGCAGTTTGTTGACGATCTGCGGATCTGCCATATGCGCACGCGTCATGCCGACCATGTCGACCAGCCCCGCATCGATCGCGTAGCGCGCGGTCGCGACATCCGCGATCTTGGCAGCGTGGAAGACCGGCAGGCTCGTTTCCGCCTTGAACGTCCCGACTTGGCGCAGCCATGGCGCGGATGCCGCCGTCATGTCGGGAATGTTATAGACCAGCAGGTTGAGGCGGGTGTCGAACCGGCCGAAGATGCAATTGAAGAAATCGACCAGCCCTTCCCGCTCCAGCCTGTTAGCAACGGTGACTGCCTCGGCAAAGCTCAGGCCGTCCTTGTGATCCTCATCGATCGTGTAGCGGATGCCGACCGGATAATGGCTTCCCACTTGCTGGCGGATCTCTTCGTAAACCATGCGCAGGAAGCGCATCCGGTTTTCAAGGGAGCCGCCGAATTCATCGGTGCGGCGATTGACCATCGGCGACAGGAACTGCCCGATCAGGTGGCCTCCGGTCATCGTCTCGATGCCGTCGAGACCGCCCTCGCGCGCCCGTCGCGCCGCATGGCCAAAGTCTCGCACAATGCGCGCGATATCGTGGCTGTCCATCTCATGGGCGAAGTTGCGGTTATAATCCTCGCGGGAATGGGAGGGGCCGAGCGCGGGAAGCCACGCGCCGACCGTGGCATTCGCCCGCCGGCCGACATGGGAGATCTGGCACATGAGCGCCGCCCCATGGCCGTGGATGCGCTCGGAAAACGTGCGGAACGCCGGGATGACCGCATCGCTCGACACGTCCAGCTGCGTGCCGCCCCAGCTCGTATCGGCGGAGATGCGCGCCGAGCCGCCGAACATCGTCAGCGCGAGGCCGCCCTTGGCCTTCTCCTCGTGATAACGCTGATAGGCTTCCAGCGGGTGTCCGCCCTCCTCGAGGGCGGTCTCGTGACTGGTGCTCATGATCCGGTTGCGCAGAGTAAGCCGGCCAAGCTGCAGCGGTCGCAGCAACGCATCGGCCCTGCCTGCCGGCGCAGCGGCTGGGTTTTGTTCCTCCATGTCCGAGCCCTCCCCGCCTATTCCGAACCGAGGGCCTTGCGCATGGCCTCGACGCATTGTTTCAGCGGCGGGGTAGGATCGACATTGTATTTCCAGTTGGTCAGCTCGATCGTCAGCGATCCTTCGTAATTCTGGCTGCGTAGATAGGCGACCAGCTTGTCGAGATCGATGATGCCATCGCCCCAGGCGAGGTGGCTACCGCCGGCATCGGAATCGGTGAAATGCACATGCGCCACGCGGCCGGCGAGATGGGTGAAATAGTCCTCCGGCGTCTCACGTGTCATTACCGCGCCGGCCACGTCGTAGACCGCGTGAAGCGCGGAGCTCTTAAGCTTGTCCATCAGTTCGCGGATTTCCCGGGCCGAGCGGATGATGTTGGCAAAGGAGTCCGGCAGGGATTCCATCCAGAGATCGATGCCGAGTTTCTGCGCGCGGTCGCAGAGGATGCCCATGGAGTCGGCACAGCGCTCCAGTGCCTGTTCCGTCGGCTCGTCGCGATAGCCGCCGCCTGCGGTGACCAGAAGCGCCGGGGCGCCGCATTCGATGGCAAATTCCATCGACTCCAGGAAGTAGCGCAGCGAGCGGTCGCGCAGCTCCGGCTCCCTCGCGGAGATATTGATCGGGTAGATGCATTGCTCAGGCGTGAAGGCAACGATGTTGAGGCCCATGCCACGCACTTTCCGTCCCAGAGCCCGCGCGTCGGCTAGCGTCTTGTCGCCGATATAGAAATGCGGCGCGGCCGCCCAAAGCTCGATACGCGAAACCCCGGCATCGCAGACATCGGCCAGAAACCGGTCCATCGTATGCCGCACATAGTGAAAATTCATCACGCCGATATTGCGCTCATCAAGTGCCATATTCTGTCCTCTCTAGTGATCGCCGATGCGGCAACTTCAGCTTACTTATGCGAACGTTCTCATTCGATTCTGCAGGTCTGCGCGCCGCTTCATGGCGGCTGAGATGTCCGAACACTGAATTCGGTTGTCGTCTCGTCGATGAAATCGGCGATCTTTGCCGCCGTCTCTTCAGGCGTCCAGCCGAGATGCGGTGCCGCAAGCTTCGCGGCCCTTTCCACATGGCGTAGGCCGAGATCCGGCTCCCAGCCGACGGAAAGGCGGCGGCGCAGGATATCTGAGAGCGTGCGCGCCTGCTCGTTGAGGACAGCATGGGCGACCGAGGCTTCCGTGACTTGGTCCATATCCGGAAGATGCAGCGACGGCTCATCGAGCTGGCGCGGCGGGCCGGAAGGTCTTAGCCGGCGCGCAACGGCGCGCGTCAGCCGCCGCCCGGCATCACGGTGGGTCATCAGCAGCCCACCGGTGAAAGTGAAGACATTAGGCAAGCCCTCATCGGTGAGATCATGCTCGCGGACGACGGGCGCGGACCCCTTGCCGTCCCTGGCAAGGCTGCGCGGCCGCACGCCAGCCCAGGCATAGAGCACATCCTCGCGCTTCAGGCCGAAACTCGGGAACAGGCGGCCGAGCTGATCGAGAATGGCGGCGATCTCCGCCTCCGTCGCGCGAAAGCCTTCCGGCCTGCCATCCGAGGCAGAATCCCACGGGCCGACATAATGAAGCTCGCCCCAGGGGATAAGATAGAAGGGTGCACCCGCCGCCGTCACGGTCTCGAAGCCGATGCCGCGCAGGCCCTCCGGCAGGCGGACAACGATGTTGGTGCCCTTCTCGCCGGTATTCTTGCGAATATGCGGTGCCCCCGCCAGCGCAGTGACCTCATCGATCCACACGCCCGCGCAATTGACGACCGCACGCGCCAGAACATCGCGCGATCCCTCGGCGGCCGTCAGAATGACCCGCCAGAGATCACCCTGCCGCGCTAGCCCCGTCACCGCCGTATGATTCAGCGCCTCCATGCCGATCGCCCGCGCCTTCATCACCGTATCGACCACGATGCGCTCCGGCCAGTGATACTGGTATTCGGTGAAGCTCATCACTCCCCGAATACTTTTAAGGCCCGCCATGCCCTGAAGGGCCGGATGCGCCCGCGCCTCTTCAGCGGAAAGGATGCGAAGGTTGAGCGGCACCTTGCCGCCGTCGCTTGCCGTCATCAGACGAAAAGCCAGGCGGGCTTTCCAGTGGGGAATGGCGTTTTCCGGCGTCAGCGGAATGATGAAGGCGACGGGCTTCACCCGCTCGGGCGCCAAACGCACGAACTCCGCCCGCCCCTGCATCGAGCGGCGCATGAGGCTGACGCACTCGATCGCGCTGCGCGGGTGGGCCAGAAAGGCAGCAATCGATCCGCTGGCGGCGGAAAGATAGCCGAGCCCGCAATGCTGCAACCGCGAGGTCTTGCTGGAGGTGCCCGCGCCGTAGTCGTCGCGCTCGACCAGCAGCGTGCGATAGCCCGCCGCCGCCAGGTGCTGACCAGCCGCCGCGGCGATAATGCCGCCGCCGACAACCACGGTATCGTAGATCTCGGTCACGCTCCACTCCCGCCCATCACCGCAGCGATGACATTCCCGTTACAATGTGAGAACGTTCGCAAAGTTTTGGCGGAGGTGTCAAGGTCCGCTTGACACCTCCGTGAGATTTACAATACGTATTATGACGTCATATAGAAAGGTACGACCATGTCCCTCCCCTCCGCCTTTGACGCCGGCGTCGTTGCGGCGCTTTCCGCCCTCGACGCAAAATCGGTGAAGTATGTGTTCTTCGTCGCCTGCGGCGGCTCGCTGTCGATCATGCATCCGGCCAAGTTCCTGCTCGACCAGCACGCGCCGCTGCCGTCAGACGTCTATAATGCCGCCGAGTTCGTCGCCCGCGCTCCGCGCTCGCTCGACCGGAATGCGCTGGTCATTCTCTGCTCGATGACCGGCACGACGAAGGAAACCACCGCCGCGGCCGAATTCGCCCGTTCGAAAGGCGCCACCACCATCGGCCTGACGGTGGAGCCCGCCTCCCCCCTCGCGAAGGCGGTCGACCATGTTGTCGGCTTCGAAGCGCCCTACACGACCGGCGTGCCGATCGATGCGAAGAACAGCAACTATTCGCGGATCTACCAGATCGTGATGGGTCTCGTTGCGCTCACCGGCGGCGAAGACTTGACCGAGACGCTGATCGACAGCCTTGTTGCCCTGCAGCCGGCAATCGACCGGGCGCACGCCACCTTCGCGCCGATGTTCGAGGACTATGCGCCGCGTTTTGCCAAGGAAGACGTGGTCTACACGGTCGCCAGCGGCGCGAGCTACGGCGCGGCCTATTCCTTCGCGATCTGCGTGCTCATGGAAATGCAGTGGATCAACAGCCAGGCGATCCATGCCAACGAGTTCTTCCACGGCCCCTTCGAGGTGCTGGACAAGAACCGCGCCTTCATCCTGATGAAGGGTCTCGACAGCACGCGGCCGCTCGAACAGCGCGCCGACGAATTCCTGCACCGCTTCGGCTCGGCCGAGAACATCCTGGTGTTGGATGCTGAAAAGCTCGATCTCTCCGGCATCGACCCGCAGTTCCGGGGCAACGTCGTGCCACTGATCTTCTTCGACACGCTCTGGCGTTTCGCCTATAAGATCGCCGACCTGCGCAAGCACGAAATGCTTGAGGCGCGGCGCTACATGAAGAAGATCAGCTACTGAAAAGGCCTGGAAGGGCGGATGGAAGATCAAGCAAACCTTTTGCCGCTCTACGAACAGGTCCGGCGCGAGATCCTGGCCGGCATCGAAACCGGCCAGTTCGCCGAGGGCAGCTTTCTGCCCCCCGAGCCGGAGCTGATGGCGCGGTATGGGGTCAGCCGGATCACCATCAGGCGCGCCATCGGCGAGCTTTGCGGCGACGGCCGCCTGCAGCGGCAGCAGGGCCGCGGCACCTTGGTCATGCCGGGCAAGGTGCGCCAGACGCTCGTTTCCCTCTCCGGCTTTTCCGAAACGATGGACGGGCTCGGCCGAAAAGCCAGCCATCGCATCCTTGCTCGGACCGACAATCCCGATGCGCCGGCCATCCGCGCCCGGGTGCAGGCGGAAGCCCTGATCCGCTTCGACCGGCTGCTGGAGGACGACGGCAGGCCGATGACGCTGGAAACCCTCTGGTTCGACGCGGCGCGCTTTCCCGATGTGGTAGAGACGGTCGCCGCCGGCGGCTCCTTCTTCGCCGCCTTGCGCGACAAGGCCGGCATTGAGCCGGCCCATGCAGAGCGGCAGATCGACGTCAACCTCGCCTCGGCCAGCGAGCGCGCCATTCTTTCCGTCAGCGCCGCCCAGCCCGTCTACCGCATCGAAAAGATAGTCACCGACGCCGAGGGGCGCCCGCTCGCTCTGTCGCAGCTCGTCACCCCAAGCCATCTGGTCACCTACACGATCAAGACCTGAAAGGTTCGACATGCTCGTTTTCGATGCCGCCGCCGTTCACGCGGCGCTTTCCTGGCAGTTTCTGATCGAGGCACTGCGCAAGGCGCATCTCGGGGAAATGCCTGCCTCCGAGGTCGTGGTGCAATCCGACCCAGCCGGCGGCGAAGCGCAGTTCGTTACCCTGCCGGGCTGGGCTTCCGGCGGACCAATCGTCGTGAAGATGGTCGGCGTCTTTCCACAGAACACGAGCCTCACGCCACCGCAGCCGGCCGTTCAAGGGCTGGTGGCGCTATTCGACGGCAAGACCGGCGGGCCGCTGCTTATCGCCGATGGCGCAGCCATGACGGCGCGCAAGACAGCCGCGGATTCCGCTCTCGGCGCCGCCATCCTCGCCCGCGAGGACGTCGAAGACCTTCTGGTCGTCGGCGCCGGTGCGCTCGCTCCGCATTTCGCCGAAGCGCATCTCGCCGCGCGCCCCTCGCTGCGGCGGGTCACGATCTGGAACCGCACCCCCTCCAGGGCCGAGGCTGTCGCAGCCCAGCTTCGGGAGAAGGGCATCGACGCCTTGGTCGGCGACGATCTCGATGACGCCGTCGCCCGCGCCGACGTGGTGTCTTGCGTCACCATGTCGGACAAGGCGCTGGTCAAGGGCACGCTTCTGCGGCCCGGCGCCCATCTCGATCTCGTCGGTGCCTATCTGCCTCATCTTCGAGAAGCGGACAACGCGGCCCTGACGCGCGGCACGATCTTCGTCGACAGCCGCAACAACATGCAGGGCGGCGGCGATCTTTCGCAGGCCGTCGCATCCGGCGCAATTACCTGGAATGCCGTAGAGGCAGATCTTTTCGAGCTCGTGCAGGGGAAAAGAGAAGGCCGCACCCACGCTGATCAGATCACCGTGTTCAAGAACAACGGCGGCGCCCATCTCGACCTTTTCACCGCCGCTGCGCTTTCGCAGACGCTCGGCTGACGCCTTAGGCGTCCGCCAGAACCCGTGCCAGAAAGGCCCGCGTGCGGTCGTGCTGCGGGCGCGCCAGCACGTCGACTGGCTGCCCCTGCTCGACGATCACCCCACCGTCCATGAAGATCAGGTGATCGGCGACGTCCCGCGCAAATCCCATTTCGTGCGTGACGACGACCATGGTCATGCCGTCGTCCGCAAGCTGACGCATCACTGCGAGAACCTCGCCGACGAGCTCTGGGTCGAGCGCCGAAGTCGGCTCGTCGAACAGCATGACATCCGGCTTCATCGCCAGCGAACGTGCGATTGCCGCACGCTGCTGCTGGCCGCCGGAGAGCTGCGCCGGATAGTAGGTCGCGCGGTCCTTCATGCCGACGCGCTCCAGAAGCACCATCGCCTCGTCGACCGCCGTGGCGCGCGGCACGCGCTTGACCTGCACCGGCGCCTCGATGACGTTTTCGAGCACGGTCTTGTGCGGAAAGAGATGGAAGCCTTGGAAGACCATGCCCATCCGCTGACGCTGGCGGGCTAGCTCGTTGAAGCTCATCTCGTAGAGTTTCTCGCCCTTCCAGCGCACGCCGACGGGCTCGCCGCGCAGGAAGATCGCGCCGCCGGTCGGCTTTTCGAGATAGTTGAGACAGCGCAGAAGCGTGCTCTTGCCGGAGCCGGAGGGCCCGACGATGCAGGTCACGTCGCCGCGCATCACCGCGACGTCGATCCCGCGCAGCACCTCATGCGCGCCGAAACTCTTGCGCAGGCGCTCGACCTTCAGCAGCGGCTCGGCAGTCATTTGGTCGTTCATCATATGGCCTCCCGCTGGCGTGCGAAGAGCCGGAATGGGAAAAACCCGCCCGCGTTCTTCGCGCCGGCGTGGTGTTCGGATTTCAATCGGTGCTCGACGGCATGTTCGACGACCGTCAGGACCGTGGTGAGCACGAGATACCAGATCGTCGCGACGAGCAGCAACGGCACGGTCTGGTAGGTGCGCGCATAAACCATCTGGGCGGAATAGAGCAGATCGGGCAGCGCCAGCACAGAGACGAGCGAGGTGAATTTCAGCATCGAGATCGTGTCGTTGCCGATCGGCGGAATGACGATGCGTAGCGCCTGCGGCAGCACGATGCGGCGCAACGTCTGCCCGCGCTTCATGCCGAGCGTGGCGGCCGCTTCCGTCTGGCCTGCATTCACGGCCTGGATGCCAGCGCGGATCATTTCGGCGGCATAGGCGCTCTCGGTGAAGGCAAGGCCCATGATCGCGGCGCTGAAAGGGGTGATGAGCTGGTTGGTGTTCCAGGAAAGGAGCTTCGGCCCGCCGAAGGGAATGCCGATCGAGATTTCGGGCAGGAGAAGCGCCAGGTTGTACCAGAAGATCATTTGGACCAGCGGCGGCACGCCTCGGAAGAACCAGATCCACCCCCAGCTGACGACCTGGAAGACGCGGCTGGCCGACAGGCGCATGATGGCAAGCACGACGCCAATCGCGAGGCCGAGAACCATGGCGAGGAACGTCAGGAGCAGCGTCATGCCGAGGCCCGACAGGATGGCCGGGCTGAACATGTATTCGGCGACGACGCTCCATTGCATGTTCTTGTTGGTGACGAGCACTTGCAGGAAGACGACGGCCAGGATGGCAAGGACCACGCCGCCGATCCAGTGGCCGACCTTCGGCACCGCGATGGGCTTGACGTCGTGGATCGAGGGGCGGTGTAACGGTTCTTGAGACATTGTCATATCCTGTGCCGGTCGCAAGCGCCCCCCGGCCCGGAGGAAAAGCCCGGGCCGGGGGGGCGTTCCTAGAGGTCCGCCGGATTTTCTTCCGTGATCAAAAGCGCCTTGGTCAGCATTCCGGAATCGTTCAGACCCCACTTGGCCATGATCTTCTCATAGGTGCCGTCGTCGATCATCGACTGAATCGCATCCGTCATGACCTGCCCGAGCGGATCGCCCTTGCGCACGCCGATGCAGCTGTTCACCGGCGAGAGAACCAGTTCGGACACCTTCAGATCCCCGGTCTGCTTGGCCATGTAGGCGAGCTTGACGGAACCGGCCACGGTCGCCTGAGCGCGTTGGGAGCGAACGGCGAGCTCCGCCTGGGCCTGCGTGCCGTGTGTCTGCATGGTCACCGGATTATCCTTGCACTCGTTGTCGTTCAGCTTTTCCAGAAGCCCGAGATCCCACGAGCCGTTCAGCACCGCAACCGTCAGACCGCAGGCATCAGCCGCCGTCTTGATGTCGAGCTTGCTGTCGGCCGGATAGGCAAACGAGGTGCCAATCTTGCGTTGGGAGACGAAATCCAGTGTCTTCAGGCGTTCCGCCGTGGTGCCGAAGGACGAGAAGCCCGCATCGAATCGCTTGGATTGAAGGCCTGGGATGATGGCGTCGAAGCTCGTCCCTTCGAAGGTGAAGGGCACGCCGAGGCGCTCTTCCATCTCCTTGGCGATATCGACGCTCCAGCCTTTGAGCTGGCCGTCAGCGTCCTGAAACTCGTCCGGTGCCCAATCGTTGAAGACCGCGGCCTTTACGCCGTTTTCCTTGTACTCCTGCGGCAGGGCATCGTGGAGCGCGGGAATGACCTCGGCGAGCGCCGGCATCGCCAGCACCGCACTCAGGACACAGCCAGCCAGAACGGATTTAAACATGACAACCTCCTTGTCGTGGCGAACCCGGCGGATCCGCAATTGCGTTCTCTGGTTCCCCTTGCAAATTTAGCGAGAACGTTCTCACATATGAGACACGGAGTTTGTCCGTCCGTCAAGCGCCCTTTCGCATCGATTCATGCTGCAAGTGCGTTGAAAACCGCCATTGATCTGCTAACACCTAAAAATGCCCGTCGATTATCTGCGAGATGCGCATGGTAAGATTCTCATCCGGCAGGGCTCAATTGTGAGAGGGAGTGCCACGTGGCTCCAAAGACCAAGGCGACGATCGCGGATGTAGCACGCGCAGCAGGAGTTTCCACGGCGACCGCGGGCCGCGTACTCGGCGGCTACGGTTATACCAGCGAAGCGAAGAAGGAGCAGGTCCTCAAGGCCGCGCAGAATCTCGGTTACCGTCCAAACGCCCTCGCCCGCAGCCTGATCACGGGCACGACACGCACCATCGGCGTGGTGGCGGGCGATATCCAGAACCCTTTCTATGCCTCGGTTCTGCGCGGTATTTCCAACGTCGCGGAAGCCAATGGCTTCGGCCTGCTGATCACCAACAGCGACGAGGTCCAGTCCAAGGAAGTTCACTCGGTCGAATTGCTGGCGCAGAAGCAGGTGGACGGGCTGATCGTCACCCCCAGCGACACGCGAAGGGCCCGTCATCTGCACAATCTCAGGTCCATGGGCGTCCCGCTCGTTCTGATCGACCGCGCCGTCGCCGGCTTGATGGTCGATCGCGTGGCGACCGACAACATCGCCGCCGCCGAACAGGCAGTGCGCTACCTGATTGCAGCCGGGCACCGCCGGATCGGCATTGTGGCGGAACTCGTCGACGAAGAGAGCGGCGGGCTGAACGCGTTTCTGACCCACGCCATCGCGGGGGATCCGATCGAAAGCGAGACGCTGTATCCGAGTTGGCAGCGTCTTCTCGGCTATATCCGGGCGCACCGAATCGAGGGTCTGCCCGTGGATCCGCGCCTGACGCTAAGGGCGGGCAGCTATTCCGCCATCGCGGCGCAGGAGATCGTCCCGCACCTGATGACGGCGTCCGATCCGCCGACGGCGCTCTTTACCACGGACGGCACCATGTCGGAGGGCGCAATGCGGGCGCTCAGCGAACTCAAACTAAAGATTCCGCAAGATCTCTCCCTCATCTGCTTCGACGATCTCGACTGGATGAGCTTCCACCGTCCGGGCATCACCACCGTGGCGCAGCCGCGCCTCGCCATGGGCGAGGCCGCCGCGCGGATGCTGCTGGAGCGCATTCGCGGCGAGGACTATCCTCCCCGCACGGTGCTGATGCCCGCCGAATTGGTCGAACGCGGCTCCGTCGCCCGGCTCTAAGTTCGCAGAACAGCCCACCCAAGGAAACCATTTGCGTTTTGCGGCGCAGTTCTATAATGAGAACGTTCTCATCTTCTTCTCAGGAGGCCTTACGAGATGCCGCGCGCCGCCAGAATCTTAGCTTTCGGTGACAACGTGGTCGATTGCTACCGCGGCCAGAGCCTTATGTATCCCGGCGGGAACTGTGTGAACCATGCCGTTTTCGCCCGCCGGGCGGGGGCCGAGACCGCTTATGCCGGCGCAGTATGCAACGACGATGCCGGGCATCTGATCCGCGACGCACTGCTCGAAGAAGGCGTCGATGTTTCTTCGTTGCGAATCGAGAACGGGCAGACAGCCTATTGCGTGATCGAGACGCAGGACGGTGACCGGGTGTTCGTGGGCGCGAACCTCGGTGTGTCGATCATAGCTCCCTCCCCGACGGACATGGCGCGGCTTCCCGACTTTGACGCCGTCCATACCGGCCGCTCGAGCCATGTCGATGCCTGGTTACCGCGCTTCGCCGAAGCGACGAAGGTGTCCTACGATCTCGCGACCGTACACGACGGCGAGCGCATCGCTCTCGTCGCGCCCCATTGCTTCCTCATCGCCTTTTCGGCAGGCGGCACATCGCGGGAGGAAGCGCTGGCGCTGGCGCTGAGCGCGAGGGCAGCGGGCGCGCTCTGGAGCTTGGTCACCCGCGGCGTCGAAGGTGCGCTTCTGGCCGGCCCGGCGGGCGTGTTCGAGGCACCGGCCCAGCCCGTCGACGCCGTCGACACGCTGGGCGCCGGCGACACCCATATCGCCAACGTACTCGTCGGCTTGCTCAACGATCGCCATCCCGACGCGATACTGAAGGAGGCGGCTGAAGCGGCTGCGAAAACCTGCCTGACGCGTGGCGCCTTCGGATATGCCGCCAAGATGAACGTCGACCTCACGCAGATGATGAGCCTAGAAGAGATCTACCGCATCACTCGTCCAGCGAAGGCACCGGAAGAAGTGTGACGGGTGGCCGCTACGGCCCTGATCCGACGGTGAGAGGCAGGTAGCAAGCCACTAGGCTTTCCGCCTCCAGATGATCGCTAATTCTTACATGGTGGGTCGGACAGAGGAAAAGTTTGGATCTAACAAGCCGGACAAAAATTCGCCTGGCAAGCGGCAGCGTATGGGTGATCAGCTTAAAGTCGATCAGCCGCTCTGCACTAGCTTCACGGGAACCGCGACGCCGCGCGGGGGCGCAGTGCCTGAATTCCGGCGACGGGCGCCCGCTGCGCATTGGAGCACCGCTGCGCTTTTCCTAACTCTTCTTGAACAGCTTGGCTTTTGTCGTGTCGACGCCGCATTGTAGGGGCGTAAATGAAGCCGCGCCAGTCCGGCATTACTTAGGAGCGTCGCCGTCCAATGGGCCGTCACTACCGTGTTGACGACCCTTGTGCTGGCCCTTGCTTCCGATGTGGGTGCAGGCGTTTGCTTCTACGCCGCTACGAGAGTGATTGGCACTTTACGCTGATGAACGTCGAGCTGTTCATTTTGTCGGCGGCTCTCTGCTCTGCAGTCGGCATAAAGGGAGCCTCAAGATACCGATGTGCTTGGTCGATCGCGAGGGGCTTCCAAGACGGAATTCATCTCATTGGCGTTCAGGGTACCACGTGTCGCGATCAGGTAAGCCGCCATATAGGCCAGCTTCAGCCTCGATTCCCGATCGCCCCGCGGCCTGTAATTGACGATCGCCAGCCGGCCGGCTTCTTCATCCCGCGCAACGCCCAACAATCGGTTTGCATAGGCTACGTTCGTAACCTCGCTGGCTGCCCTGCCTTCATCCCACGCACGAACGGCTTCCGCGGTCGCCCGTAGCGCAGCGATATGCTGATCCATCAAGTCACAAAGGGCAACCGCTGTTTTCGCTCCACTCTCTTCTTTTTGCCCCGCCTCACACTCCGTCGCTGACGCACTCAAAGCCGCGCTCAAGCGCGGAGAAATGGACCCGGCACCACGGGACGTACGCGAACTGGATGACGACAACAGTAGCATGGTGGAATGCCTCACCGATCAAGTTGCATTGCGGGCGTTAAGACCATTGATTGAGGCTGAAGGCACGATAGGATACGAAACGAAACGAAATTTGGGCCATTAAGCCATTGGAAAAGAACGGAAAGATTTTTGTTGCACCGCTTAAGGACGGGAGCGATTTCAAGGAACTGTTCAAGCAGTTAGCCGCTGCAGGAGCAGGCCGGCCATTGGACAGTGACGGCTTTCCGCAAGGCCCATGGACGCCGGAGCTTCTGGCGGAGGCGATTTCACAGATCGACTCCAACCGGATCGGGGTCGATTTGCGAACGGTGCAGCTCTGGTTTCAAGAGAACGAGAAGGGGATTAGCCCCTCCAACATTCGTTGGCTGGCGCGGATCTTTGGGTGCGACGATCCGGAGGCGACCAGCGAATGGCAGACGGAGCTCAGCGCAGCGCAATCACGGCTAACCGCCAAGAGACGAGATTCGAGGAAGGCGGGTAGCAGCACGGCGCTGCGGGTTCCAGATATGCCGCCTCCTGTGACGGTCGATAATCAGACGCAGCCTCCGGGCGATCTGCCACAAGGCATTGATGCCACCCGGCGCAGACAGGGTTTCAGCTTGGCGAAAAGATCGGAGGCGCTTTTCAGCCATGGATCTCCCCTGAATTTACCCGCGTCGATATTCGCGGGTGCCTCCGCCCTTGGGTTTTTGTCGTATGTCATGGGGATCCACAGTGCCACTTACAGCCGGGCGGATGGCCTCGTTAAGCAGGTCGGTTTTATATGGGCGCCGAACTGGACGTTCCTCTTCATGGTGCTCTTGCCGCTATTTTTCGCGTCCGTGATAGAGCTGCTGGTCTTCTGGAAACATGACGCGCGCTTCAGGCTGGTAGCGCAGGGCGACCGGTTGGAAAGCGACGATGCCTGGACGCGCAACGTTCAAGCTTGTTCGTACACATACTGGGCGGTTTTCTTGATCTGCGTTTTGTTCGCGGGTCTTTTTCAGTGGATCGGCGTGTGCTTGATCCCGTTGATCAACGGCGGTGGCAACTATGCGGTAGATTGGGGCAAGTTAGCCATTGTGCACCCTGAAATCATATCAGTGCCGATGACCATTGTGTTCACAGGTCTCGCATATCTCTACATGTGCCTCTGCTTTTATCTTTTTTTCGCGGGCCTCATTCTGCTTCATACGATCGTCCATGATCTCTGGAGAATTGAAGAGGCATCAACGATGCGACCGGTGGAACATGGGCGCCAGGGCGGTGAAATCGGCCTTAGGGTGATGCGGGGAATTTTCCGGTGTACTGTCCTGGGTGTTCTGGTCGCCATATGCATGAAGGTCCAAAGCTCTTACCTGAGCTCGAACGGAGGAGATAT
>JAPSJG010000315.1 GCA_031178305.1 Sinorhizobium sp. | reverse complement strand
GGCCGGCCATGCCGTGCCACCAGGTTATGTTGGTCGCGGCAAGCGACGTCGTTGCGGAAAACGCGAAGGTTACGGCTGCAAGCAAAGCTTTCCTGATCATGTCCCTGTCCTCTCCACCGTTGCTGCGTTGGCAGTGGACTAGTGGCCTTTGATGACAGACCGGTAATGCTTCCGTGACGGAACGATTACATTTCTCCCGTTCGATTAAAAAGCATCCAGCAGATGCCGCGGCCAGCGCCAGGGCGTGACGGCGACGATATCGTAACGCACCGACAGGCGGTGGAAATCGGGCTGGCGCGCGAGCCAGAGATCGCTTGCCGCTCTGATGCGCCTTTGAGAGGAATCGGACACGGCGAAGACCGCGCCATCGAACGTCGTCCTCGCCTTCACCTCGACGATGGCGACGAGATCGCCGCGCCGCGCGATGATGTCGATCTCGCCGAGCCTGGTGCGGTACCGCATCGCGACGATGCGATAGCCTTTGAGCATAAGGCAGAGCGCAGCGCGGTATTCGGCAAGAAGGCCGCGCTTCAGCGCCCGGATCTTGCGGGCGTCCGGCGGCTCAGCCTTCATCGCGTTCCTTGAGGCTCAACAGCCGTTCGTAGAGCTCCTTGCGCGGCAGGCCCGTGCGGCGGGCGGCTTCCGTCGCGGCTTTGCCCATCGGCATGTCACGGACGAGTTCCCGCAGAATGGCGTCCAGATCCACTTCTTGCCGAACAGGTCTGGGTTCGGGCGGCCCGATCAACAACACGATCTCGCCCTTCACGCCGGCAGCTACGTCATAGAAGGCCTTGAGCTCGCCGAGCGTGCCGCGGCGGAACTCCTCAAAGGCCTTCGTCAGCTCTCGGCAGACCGCCGCCCTCCTCTCCGTGCCGAGCACCTCGGCAGCCGCGGCGACGGTCGCGGCGATGCGGTGCGGCGACTCGAAGAAGATCAGCGTCGCTGGCACGGCCGCCACTTCCGCGAGCCGGTCTCGCCGGGCCTTTTGCTTCGTCGGGAGGAAGCCGGCAAAGAGAAAGGCGTCGCTCGGAAGGCCCGAGCCGACGAGCGCGGCAAGCGGCGCGGACGGTCCGGGGATGGGAACGACCCGGTGCCCCGCCTCGATCGCGAGCAGCGCAAGGCGGTAGCCGGGGTCAGAGACGAGCGGCGTACCCGCATCGGAGACGAGTGCCACCGATTTGCCTTCGGCAAGCTCGCCCAGGAGACGCGGCCCTGCTTCAGCGGCGTTGTGCTCGTGATAGGCGAGCGGCCGATTGACGATGCCGTAGCGGTCGAGCAGGACCCGCGTCACACGCGTGTCCTCGCAGGCGAGCACGTCTGCGGCGGCGATCGTCTCCAAGGCACGGAGCGTGATGTCGGCGAGATTGCCGATCGGCGTTGCGACGAGATAGAGCGCCGGCTCCAGTGGTCGCGCTGGAATGCTTGCATTCAGCAGGCGAAAGCCGCGCTGCCGTTCCTTTTCCGCCGCCCCGCTCGATTGCTGCTTTTCCAATGCCCCGTTCCCGATCATGCCCGGCCGGATCATAATCCCGATTGCCGGTTTTCCGCCCTTTATGAGTGAGCCGAAGGCGCAGGGCAAGCGTACGGCAACTGCGGGCGCATGGCTTGGGGAAACTGCCCGCGAAACCCCTTGCTTTCGAAGTTCCTTTTCTGCCATTTTGCCCGTCCATATCTTTCCGGCCGGTCGGCTGGGGGACACGCAGTTGACGCTGCGGCGGGCGCCTTGTCCGCCCGGCATAGGTTGAAAGCGGTAGCATCCCATGCGCATTACTCTCGAGCGGTCAAACCTTCTGAAATCGCTGAACCATGTCCACCGCGTGGTCGAGCGGCGAAACACGATCCCGATCCTCTCGAACGTGCTGTTGCGCGCCGAAGGGGCGAGCCTCGAAATGAAAGCGACCGACCTCGACCTCGAAATCACCGAGGCGACGCCGGCACAGGTGGAACAGGCGGGCGCTACGACCGTTCCGGCCCACCTCCTCTACGACATCGTCCGCAAGCTGCCCGACGGATCGGAAGTGCTGCTGGCAACCAATGCGGAGGGCACGGCGATGACGGTCGCCTCCGGCCGCTCGAAGTTTTCGCTGCAATGCCTGCCGCAATCGGACTTTCCGGACCTGACGGCCGGCAGCTTCTCGCATTCGTTCCGCGTCAAGGCGATGGATCTCAAGATGCTGATCGACCGGACGCAGTTCGCGATCTCGACTGAGGAGACGCGCTATTATCTGAACGGCATCTTTATGCATACGGTGGAAAACAAAGGTGAGCTCAAGTTGCGAGCCGTCGCCACCGACGGCCACCGCCTCGCTCGTGCCGACATCGAGGCGCCCGCGGGCTCCGAGGGCATGCCCGGCATCATCATTCCGCGCAAGACCGTAAGCGAATTGCAGAAGCTGCTCGACAGTCCTGACGTGGTGGTTACGGTCGAGGTGTCGGACGCGAAGATCCGCCTGACGATCGGCTCGATCATCATGACGTCGAAGCTGATCGACGGAACCTTCCCCGATTATCAGCGCGTGATCCCGGCCAACAACGACAAGGAACTGCGCGTCGATTGCCAATCCTTTGCCCAGGCCGTCGATCGCGTCTCGACGATCTCCTCCGAGCGCGGGCGCGCAGTGAAGCTGGCCTTGAGCGAGGGGCAGATGACGCTGACCGTCAACAACCCGGATTCGGGCAGCGCGACGGAGGAATTGCCGGTCGGTTACGAATGCGACCCGCTCGAGATCGGCTTCAACGCCAAATACCTGCTCGACATCACCGCCCAACTTACCGGGAACGATGCGGTCTTCATGCTGGCGGATCCAGGCTCGCCAACGCTGGTGCGCGACCTTGCCGCCGACGACGCGCTCTATGTGTTGATGCCGATGCGCGTTTGAGAAACGAAACCTTTCTGGAGAAACCCGCCCTACTCCCGCAAGGCGGGTTTTTTCATGGCCTCCTCCGCCGCCGAATTCCGCGCCGAACGTCATTTCGGGCGCGCAAAGGTCGCGAGTAGCACTTTGAATCGCCATACCTTTCATCTTTATGGAAAGGATCTGGGGAGACATGCTGGAGGCGCAGACAGACTTGTTTTCGCCGCATATAGGAGCACATTATGAACAGGCACGCACTCAAGCTCGGCGAATCGGTGAGCACGAGGAGAGCTGACAACGAGGAGGTCGAGGGGGTTCTATGAGCTTGCGCTTGAAGGTTAAGGAAAAGTTCGGCCAGAAGTTCGATGAGGAAATCCGCTTCTTCAAGGGCTGGATGAGCAATAGCCGCGCCGTCGGCGCGATCCTACCGACATCCTCATTCACGGCACGGCGCATGGCGAGCGTCGTCAACCCGCGTTCCGGCCTGCCGGTGCTCGAACTGGGCCCAGGCACGGGCGTCATCACCAAGGCGATCCTGGAGCGCGGCGTGGCGCCCGAGAAGCTGGTATCGGTGGAATATTCCACTGACTTCTTCAATCAGTTGAAGGAGCACTTCCCGGACGTTCACTTCATCAATGGCGACGCCTTCGATCTCGCCCACACTCTGGGACCTTTCAAGGATCAGCAGTTCGACAGCGTCATCTCCGCCGTGCCGCTGCTGAACTTCCCGATGCACCGCCGCGTCGCGCTGATCGAAGATCTGCTCGCGCGCATCCCGGTGGGCCGACCCGTCGTGCAGATCTCCTACGGCCCGCTCTCTCCAGTCGTCGCCATGCCGGATCGCTACCGCATCCAGCATTTCGACTTCGTCGTGCGCAATCTTCCGCCGGCCCAGCTCTGGATCTACAGCCGGACGCATTAATCTCCGCGCGGGGGCGCTGTCGTGTTCGGCATCTATCTCACGCATCCGCAGGTCAGGATCGACCCCGGCGTGCCGGTGCCACAATGGGGCCTTTCCGATCTCGGATGGGAGCGCACGCGCATGGCGGCCGAACAGCCTTGGGTCCGGCTTCTCGGTCGCATCATCTCAAGTCCTGAGAAGAAGGCGATCGAGACGGCGACCATCCTGGCGGAAGCCGCCGGCATCCCCGCGGAAAAAGACGAGGAGATGGGAGAGAACGACCGCTCCTCGACGGGTTTTCTGCCGCCGGAGGAATTCGAAAAGGCGGCCGACTGGTTCTTCGCCCATCCAGCGGCGAGCTTCAGAGGCTGGGAACGGGCAATCGACGCGCAGGCGCGCATCTCGAGGGCCGTGTTCTACATCCTCGATCGCCACGATCCGGCTGTCCCGATCGCCTTTGTGGGCCATGGAGGTGTCGGCACCCTGCTCAAGTGCCGGATGACCGGCACTGCAATCGCCCGCAGCGCCGACCAACTGCCGGGAGGCGGCAATCTCTTTGCTTTCCGTCTTGCGGATCGCGCCGTCACATGCGACTGGACGCCGATGGAGTTCTGGCAGGGGTAGTCTCGACATGAGCTTGAACGTGCGTGAACGGCTGATCGTCGGTCTCGATCTTCCGACGGTGGCCGAGGCGGAGAAGATCGTCTCGACCCTCGGCGACGAGGTCACCTTCTACAAGATCGGCTATCAGCTCGTCTTCGCCGGCGGGCTCGAATTCGCCCGCGACCTCGCCGCAAGCGGGAAGAACGTCTTTCTCGACATGAAGCTGCTCGACATCGACAACACCGTCGCCAAGGGCGTTGAGAATGTCGTGAATATGGGCATGTCGATGCTGACGCTCCACGCCTATCCAAAAGCGATGAAAGCGGCTGTCGAAGCCGCGAAGGGCTCCAGACTCTGCCTGCTAGGCGTGACTGTGCTCACCTCGATGGACGCAGAGGACCTGATCGCGGCCGGCTACAGGGACGAGCCGCATGAGCTGGTGCTGCGCCGCGCCGAGCAGGCCCGCGCCGCCGGCATGGGTGGCATCGTCTGCTCTGCGGAAGAGG
>JAPSJG010000314.1 GCA_031178305.1 Sinorhizobium sp. | reverse complement strand
AATTCCTGCCGATGTTCCTTCGTCGTTGGCGCAGCATTGCCCCCGGCGGCTTCGAAGCAATCCGCTCCGGCCACGAGACCTTGGGCCGCTGGCGGCTCGACCGGCCGACGCCGATGGAGCGCATGCGCATCCTCGATCCGGCGGTGGATAAACGCACCATAGGGCTCACCCACTCGCGTGCACTCGAACTCCTTCCCGCCTTGAAGAACACCCATATCACCGCGGCCTGGGCGGGCTATATCGATAGCACCCCGGACGGTGTCCCGGGCATCGGGGAGATTGCGAGCATACCCGGCTTCATCCTTGCCGCCGGCTTCAGCGGCCACGGCTTCGGCATCGGGCCTGGCGCCGGCCACCTGATCGCCGACATCATCACCGGCGACGAGCCGATCGTCGATCCCCGCCCCTACCAGCCGGATCGCTTCCGCAAATCCGCCTGGGGCAAGGTCGCCGACTTCTGACGATCAGTTTAAAAAACTCAGTTGCACCTTGCAGGCAGACGATCGATCGCCCGCCTGCTCGAAAGCACTGACCGCCTGGTCGATCGAAAACTCGTGGGAAATAATCGGCCTGACATCGATCCGGCGCGTCGCGATGAGCTCTACGGCGCGGGCGAATTCGGTGTCAAAGCGCTGCGATCCGAAGAGCCGCAACTCCTTGCCGACCAGAGCATTGAGCGGAAGCGTGATATCCCCTGTCACCCCGACCTGCAAGATCAGGCCGCGCGGCCTCACCGTGGCGATCGCACTCCTGAGCGCTGGCTCCGCCGCGGAGCACTCGAAGGCGAGATCGAATTGGCCTTTCTCAGCTTCAAAGGGAGCAAGCGCCATCGGATCACGCCGAACGTTGAACGCTTCCGTCGCGCCCATTGCCATTGCGCGCTCGAGCGCCGCATCGGCGAGATCGGAGACGACGATCGTCTTAGCCCCCGCATGGCGGGCGGCGGCAACCACCAGCGCGCCGATCGGCCCCGCGCCGGTGACAAGGACATGCTTGCCGTTGAGATCGCCGGCCTGGGTAACGGCATGAAGGCAGACTGCCAGGGGCTCGGCGCAGGCGGCCTCGCCGGCACTGACCAGGGTGCCCGTCGGAAAACATTGGCCGGCCGGGACAACCAGCCAATCGCGGAACATCCCCTGCGTATGCGGCAGCCGCATGGCGCTGCCCATGAAGCGCATATCGAGGCAATGGATAGGCGAGCCTTCTCGGCAGAAGCGGCAGTCTCCGCAAGGCTGGCTCGGGTTGACAGCGACCAGTGCACCGAGCGCAATCCCGGATACATCAGCGCCAAGCGCTGCGACATATCCGGATGCCTCATGGCCGGGAATGATCGGCTCGCGCACTCGGACGGGACCGAAGCCGCCGTCCTGATAATAGTGCAGATCGGAACCGCAGATGCCGCCCGCTGCCATCTTCAGCAGCACCTCGCCTTGCCCGGGTGCGCCAATGTCGGCGACCTCCAGCCGGAGGTCGCGCGGGCCATAGAGCCGTGCGAAGCGCGTGCGCATGATCGCTCCCCCCATCAGCGGATGAGCCCGACCACACCCGGCAGCCACAGCGTCACCGCCGGAACGAAGGTGATCAACAGCAGCGCGATGAAGAGCGGCAGCAGCCAGGGCAAGATCGCCATCGTCGTCCGTTCGACCGAGAGCTTCGCGACGCGCGAGAGCACGAAGAGCACCATGCCGAGCGGGGGGTGCAGCAGGCCGATCATCAGGTTCAAGGTCATGATCAGGCCGAAATGTACCGGGTCGATGCCGAACTGCGTGACCAGCGGCAGCAGGATCGGCACGAGGATGGTGATGGCGGCGATCGTGTCCAGGAAGCAGCCGACGAAAAGCATCAGCAGGTTCACCAGGATCAGGAAGACCCATTTGTTGTCCGTGATCGTCAGGATCGCGCCGGAAAGCATCTGCGCGGCCTGGCTCACCGTCAGCAACCACGCGAAGATGGACGCCGCCGTGACGATGAACAGTACCGAAGCGGTCGTCTCGATCGTGTCAAAGGTCGCCCGGGCAAGCGTCGACATGGTCATGCTCCGGTAGCGCACCAGGCCCAGAAACAGCGACCAGAGAACAGCGGCGACGGCGGCTTCGGTCGGCGTGAACCAGCCCATCGTCATGCCGCCGATCAGGATGACCGGAGTCATCAGCGCCATGACCGCGGAAAAGTCGAAATACCAGTCGAGCGCGAGAAGCGCGACGAGAGCAAGGCCGACCGCAACATTCATTGAAAGGCCTGCAGACATCAAGAGATAGATGGCAAGCGGCACCGAAAGGACGACGACGACCTCGAGAGAGGCCGACAACAGTCGCTTGATCTCGAACGGCGTGTCGGAGCCCCAGCCGCGCCGATAGGCAAAGATGGCGACCGTCAGCATCATCAGAACGGTCATCACCACGCCCGGCACGATGCCAGCCATGAACAGGGCCCCGATCGAGACATTCGCCATCATGCCGTAGATGACAAACGGTAGCGACGGCGGAAATATCGGGCCGAGCGTTGCCGAGGCGGCGGTGACGCCGACCGCGGCCTCCACCGGATAGCCGTGATCCTTCATCGCCTTGATCTCGATCGTGCCGATGCCGGCGGCATCCGCCAGCGCCGTGCCCGACATGCCGGAGAAGATCACCGAACCGATGATGTTCACCTGCGCGAGCCCACCCCTCATCCAGCCGACGAGCGCGACGGCGAAGGAATAGATGCGGCCGGTTACGCCGGCGGAGTTCATCAGATTGCCGGCGAGAATGAAGAAGGGCACCGCCAGCAGTGGAAAGCTCTCGACGCCGGCAATCATCCGCTGAGCGGCGATGATATCCGGCGCGACATTGTAGAAGACGAGATAGAGGACCGATGCCACGGCCATGGAGATGGCGACGGGCACGCCGATCAGCATCAGAAGCAGAAAGGAACCGACAAGCAGAAGCATGGATCAGCCCTCCACCTTATGGAATTCCTCGGGTTTTTCGAGAACCGAGTAGCCGCGTCGTTGATTGGCGATGAAAACCTGTATGGAACGGATCAGCATCAGCACGAAACCGGCCAGGACGCTGTAGAACACGATATTGCGCGGAAGATCGACCGTGACCATGCGCTCGTGGGCAACGATCTCGACATAGCGCCACATCAGCCAACAGGCATAAGCGAAGAAGCCGATCCGGACGAGATCGACCAGGATAGCCATGCCGCGTGCCAGCGCCTGCGGCAGATAATGATAGAGCACATCGACCTGGATATGTCGCGAGACGCGAACGCACATCACGGAACCGAGGAAGACCACGCCGATCAGGCAATTCGTGGCGATCTCTTCCGTCCAGGCATAGGAGTCGTTGAGGACGTAGCGCGTGAAGAACTGCAGGAAAACGCTGCCCGCCATCAACCAGAAAATGGCGAGCGTCACCCAATCTTCGAAAGCATAGTCCGAAATATCCGCGGCTGGCGGAGCCTCATCGAAGGAATGAGCGATTTCCTCCGGCGTCGTCTGCAAATGGATTTCCTGTGACATGGCAATCATCCGGCGAACGGTGGGCAGAATGCCGGTGGCCCTGGCGAGCCACCGGCGTGAGCGGTTCACTTGACGGCGCGGATCGCTTCCCAGTCTTCCTTCCTGTAACCGAAGTCTTCGAGTGCGACCTTCTCCATCACGTTCGACTCGAAATCCGTCTTGTCGACTTCCGTGACTTCGAGGCCGCGTTCCTTGAAGGTTGCGACGAGCTCCTTCTCGCGCTCCTCAATGATTTTGGTGGCGCGCTCTGCGGCCTCCTGCATCACTTCGGCGAAGATCTGCTTGTCGGCGTCGGAGAGCTGGGACCACAGGGACTTCGACACGACCGTATTCAGATGGTCGACGATATGCCCGGTCAGCACGATATGCTTCTGCACCTCATAAAATTTCTTCGCCTCGATCGTCGTCAGCGGATTTTCCTGGGCCTCGACCGTGCCGTTCTGGAGCGCGAGATAGACCTCCGCAAAGGCGATCGGCGTCGTATTGGCGCCGCAGGCGCGCGGCATGGCCAGATAGGCCGGAACATCCGGAACCCGCATCTTCAGCCCTTGCATGTCGGCGCATTTGGAAATGGGTCTGTTCGAGGTCGTGTGGCGGGTGCCGTAATAGGTGACGGCGGTGATGTGATTGCCGGAGGCCTCCTCATAGCCTCTGGCGAGATCCTTGAAGACGTCACTCTTCGTATAGGCGATCAGGTGCGCGGGATCGCGGAAAGTATAGGGGAAATAGGTCACGCCGATCGGCGCATATTCGCGCGCGGCGAAGCTCGAACCGGAAATGATGATGTCGACCGTGCCGAGTTTCAAGCCCTGGTTGAGGTCAGCCTCCTTGCCGAGCTGCGAGGCCGGAAAGACGTCGATCTTGTAGCGTCCGTCCGTGCGCTTGCCGATCTCTTCCGCGGCCCAGACGGATTCGGTGTGGAACGGCTCGGAAGTCTCGTAGACATGCGCCCATTTGAGCGCCGTCTGGGCTTCAGCGGTGATGGCCGAAGCCAGGATGGTCGCAGTCGCACCCAGTAGCGTCAACAGTCTGAACTTCATCTTCATTCTCCTCCCAAAGTAAAGTCTTGCGGCGATGCTATTTTTCCCCGACACGCCTCCAGGCGGCGGGTATCGTGCTGTCGGCCGTTTCCTCCCCGAAACTGGCCGACAGGCGAAGTTGTGATTGGTCGAGATGCGCCCGCATCGCGGCGCGCGCAGCCGCCGGATCGCCGGCGACGATCGCGTCGCGGATGACACGATGTTCATCCATCGCGGCGCGCCATGTCTCGGTATTCTCGAAATAGCTGGCGAGCTTCTCGAAATAGGGCGTCATGCGCATGTCATGAATACTGCCGACGAAGCGGTTCAGCGTCTGATTGGCGATGATGCTCGC
>JAPSJG010000018.1 GCA_031178305.1 Sinorhizobium sp. | reverse complement strand
CCACTATATATTGCGTTGCGGCATACTGGCTCGGAATCGTTTCTCCTTGCAAATTGGCCGACGCCGGGCAATGGCGCGTCGCGCTCAAACGCTGTGCCGCGCAGCGGTTTAAATGCCTGTTCGAGGCTTGCGCATGGGCGCGGCCTGCGCTAACCACTCTGGCGTTGCAACATGATTTTCGGCCTGCGGCTTTACATGTTCAAAGCGCGTCTCCCGGTGCGCTTCGCAGGCAGGGACGGATAACAATGACTGAACTTCTCGGTTCCTATGTTCCGATCGCGATTTTCGTTGGAATCGCACTTGTGATCGGCCTCGCACTGCTGGTCGCTCCCTTCGCCGTCGCCTTCAAGGCGCCTGATTCGGAAAAGCTGTCGGCCTACGAGTGCGGCTTCAACGCGTTTGACGACGCCCGCATGAAGTTCGACATCCGCTTCTATCTCGTGTCGATCCTCTTCATCATCTTCGACCTCGAGGTCGCGTTCCTCTTCCCCTGGGCGGTTTCGTTCAAGGATTTGGGCTGGTTCGGCTTCTGGTCGATGATGGTCTTTCTCCTGGTGCTGACGGTCGGCTTTATTTATGAATGGAAGAAGGGAGCGCTGGAATGGAACTAGCATCCGGCACCACGCTCGTTGCGCCGCAGCCGAAGGGTATCCTCGATCCCGCGACCGGCAAGCCGATTGGCAGCAATGACGCTTTCTTTGGCGAGATCAACAATGAGTTGGCCGACAAGGGCTTTCTCGTTACCTCGACGGACGAGTTGATCAACTGGGCTCGTACCGGTTCGCTGATGTGGATGACCTTCGGGCTTGCCTGTTGCGCCGTCGAGATGATGCAGATGTCGATGCCGCGCTATGACGCCGAGCGCTTCGGCTTCGCGCCGCGCGCCTCTCCGCGTCAGTCCGACGTCATGATCGTCGCCGGCACGCTCACCAACAAGATGGCGCCCGCGCTGCGCAAGGTCTACGACCAGATGCCCGAGCCGCGTTACGTCATCTCAATGGGTTCCTGCGCCAACGGCGGCGGCTACTATCACTATTCCTATTCGGTCGTGCGCGGCTGCGACCGCATCGTGCCCGTCGACATCTACGTGCCAGGCTGTCCTCCCACGGCAGAAGCGCTGCTTTACGGCGTGCTCCTGCTGCAGAAGAAGATCCGCCGCACCGGTACGATCGAGCGCTAAGGGCAGGGGGTTTTAAGATGAGTGAATCCCTGAACGAGCTTGCGTCCTATCTTCGCGAGGCGCGCGGCGCGCTGATTGCCGATTCCGTCGTCAAGCATGGTGAGCTGACGCTGACGGCGAAGGCCGAGAACCTGATCGCGCTCCTGACCTTCCTGCGCGACGACGTGCAGTGCAGTTTCGTCAGCCTGATAGACGTCTGCGGTGTCGACTATCCGCAGCGGCCGGATCGTTTCGACGTCGTCTATCATCTCCTGTCGCCGCGGCAGAACATCCGCGTCCGCGTGAAGGTTTCGACGGCCGAGGACGAGCCGGTTCCCTCCGCGACCGCCGTCTACCCGGGTGCCGACTGGTTCGAACGGGAAGCCTACGACATGTACGGCATTCTCTTCACCGGCCATCCGGATCTCAGGCGCATCCTGACCGATTACGGTTTCGAGGGTTACCCGCTGCGCAAGGACTTCCCGCTGACCGGCTTCGTCCAGGTGCGCTATGACGACGAAGTCAAGCGGGTGGTCTATGAGCCCGTCGAGCTGAGGCAGGAATTCCGCAACTTCGATTTTCTTTCGCCCTGGGAAGGCACGGAATATGTGCTGCCCGGCGACGAGAAGGCGAAGGTACGGTGATATAAGTCGGCCCGGGGTGACCCAGATGGGGCGCCTTCCGGCCTGGAGCAATCGGTATGACCGAACATAACGTCCGCAACTTCAACATCAATTTCGGTCCGCAGCATCCGGCCGCCCACGGCGTTCTCCGCCTGGTGCTCGAGCTCGACGGCGAAATCGTTCAACGCGTCGATCCGCATATCGGCCTCCTGCATCGCGGCACCGAGAAGCTGATCGAGGCCAAGACCTATCTGCAGGCTTTGCCCTATTTCGATCGGCTCGACTATGTCGCGCCGATGAACCAGGAACACGCCTTCGCGCTTGCCGTCGAAAGGCTGACGGGCACGGAAGTGCCGATCCGCGGGCAGCTTATCCGCGTGCTCTATTCGGAAATCGGCCGCATCCTGTCGCATCTGCTCAACGTCACGACGCAGGCGATGGACGTCGGTGCGCTGACGCCGCCGCTCTGGGGCTTCGAAGAGCGCGAGAAGCTGATGGTCTTCTACGAGCGGGCAAGCGGGGCGCGCATGCACTCGGCCTATTTCCGTCCCGGCGGCGTACACCAGGACCTGCCGCATCAGCTCGTCGAGGATATCGGCAACTGGATCGATCCGTTCCTGAAGACGGTCGACGATATCGATGAGCTTCTGACCGGCAACCGCATCTTCAAGCAGCGCAATGTCGATATCGGCGTCGTCAAGCTGGAGGATGCCTGGGCGTGGGGCTTCTCGGGCGTGATGGTGCGCGGCTCGGGCGCCGCGTGGGATCTGCGTCGGGCGCAGCCCTATGAATGCTATTCGGATCTCGAGTTCGACATCCCGATCGGCAAGAACGGCGACTGCTACGATCGCTATCTCATCCGCATGATCGAGATGCGTCAATCGGCGCGCATCATGCGTCAGTGCGTGGACCGCCTGCTTGGCGATGCGAAGGTCGGGCCGGTCTCCTCGCCCGACGGCAAGATCGTGCCGCCGAAGCGCGGCGAGATGAAGCGCTCGATGGAAGCGCTGATCCATCACTTCAAGCTCTACACCGAGGGCTACCACGTGCCGGCTGGCGAAGTCTATGCCGCCGTCGAGGCGCCCAAGGGCGAATTCGGCGTCTATCTTGTCTCGGACGGCACCAACAAGCCGTACCGCTGCAAGATCCGCGCGCCCGGCTATGCGCATCTCCAGGCCATGGATTTCCTCTGTCGCGGACACCAGCTCGCCGACGTATCGGCCGTACTGGGCTCGCTCGATATCGTGTTCGGCGAGGTGGATCGCTGATGCGTCTGGCGCTGCTTGCCGTTCTTGGATCGCTCGCGCTTGTCGCCCCGGCCTTTTCTCAGGAGCAGGTCGCCAGCGAGGCTTCCTCCGGTGGGTCCATGGCCGCGCTGCTCTCGAAGGGTTACGAGATCAAGGCGGCGGTCGCCAACGGCACGCGCTACATCGTGTTTTTGCAGAAAGACCAGTCGGCCTATGCCTGCGAATTCGTCTCTCTGACGAGATCGCGGTGCGGTTCGATCAATTGATAAGGTGTCCACTAGAATGTCCGTTCGTCGACTAGCCGAAGACACTGTCCAGCCAGCAAGCTTTGCATTCAGCAAGGAGAATGCCGCCTGGGCCAAGGCAACGATCAAGAAATATCCGAAGGGCCGCGAGCAGTCGGCGGTGATCCCCTTGCTGATGCGTGCCCAGGAGCAGGACGGCTGGGTAACGCGGGCGGCCATCGAAGCAATCGCCGATATGCTCGGCATGGCCTATATCCGCGTTCTCGAAGTCGCGACCTTTTATACGCAGTTCCAGCTGAAGCCCGTCGGAACGCGTGCGCATGTGCAGGTCTGCGGCACGACGCCCTGCATGCTGCGCGGAGCGGAGGACCTGATCAAGCTCTGCAAGAAGAAGATCGCCGCTGAGCCCTTCGAACTGAACGGGAGCGGCACGCTCTCCTGGGAAGAGGTCGAATGTCAGGGCGCCTGTGTTAACGCGCCGATGGTCATGATTTTCAAGGACGCCTACGAGGATCTGACGCCCGAGCGGCTTGAAGAAATCATCGATGCTTTCGACGCGGGCAGGGGCGCCGAGATCGAGCCCGGTCCGCAGATCGACCGCATCTATTCGGCGCCGATCGGTGGTCTGACGACCTTGAACGCGCCGGAACCAGTCGAGAAGAGGGCCGGCCGTGCGCGCAAGGCGCCGGACGAAAAACCGGTGAGCGTGCCGCCTGCGAATGCCGCCAAGCCGAAAACCGCTGCCGACGTCACCAATCCCGCGCTGAAGACCCCCGCGACGGCGAAGAAGGAAGCGGCGAAGATCGCCAAGATCGAAGGCGAGACCACCGTCGACAAATCCAAGCCTCAGAAGAAGCGGTAAAGAGGTGACACCATGCTGAGAGATGAAGATCGCATCTTTACCAATATCTACGGCCTCAAGGACAAGTCGCTGAAAGGCGCGATGGCGCGCGGCCATTGGGACGGCACCAAGGAGCTTCTTGAAAAGGGGCGCGACTGGATCATCAACGAGGTGAAGTCATCCGGCCTTCGCGGCCGCGGTGGCGCCGGCTTCCCGACCGGCCTCAAATGGTCCTTCATGCCTAAGGAAAGCGACGGCCGCCCGCATTACCTCGTCGTCAATGCCGACGAGTCCGAGCCCGGCACCTGCAAGGACCGCGACATCATGCGCCACGATCCGCACACGCTGATCGAGGGCTGTGTCATCGCGAGCTTCGCCATGGGCGCGCATACGGCTTACATCTATGTGCGCGGCGAGTTCATCCGCGAGCGCGAAGCGCTGCAGGCGGCGATCGACGAGTGCTACGAATACGGCCTCCTCGGCAAGAACAACAAGCTCGGCTACGACATCGACATCTTCGTCCATCACGGCGCCGGCGCCTATATCTGCGGCGAGGAAACGGCACTCCTTGAAAGCCTGGAGGGCAAGAAGGGCCAGCCGCGCCTGAAGCCCCCATTCCCGGCGAATATGGGCCTTTATGGCTGCCCGACGACGGTCAACAACGTCGAGTCGATCGCGGTAACGCCGACCATCCTGCGCCGCGGCGCCGGCTGGTATACGAGCTTCGGCCGCCCGAACAACCACGGCACCAAGCTCTACTCGATTTCGGGCCATGTAAACCGCCCGTGCACAGTCGAGGACGCGATGTCGATCCCGTTCCACGAACTGATCGAGAAGCACTGTGGCGGCATTCGCGGCGGCTGGGACAACCTGCTGGCGGTCATTCCCGGCGGTTCGTCCGTTCCCTGCGTGCCCGGCGCGCAGATGAGGGACGCGATCATGGACTATGACGGCCTGCGCGAGCTCGGCTCCGGCCTCGGAACCGCGGCCGTCATCGTCATGGACAAGTCGACAGACATCATCAAGGCGATCTGGCGGCTCTCCGTCTTCTACAAGCATGAGAGTTGCGGCCAGTGCACGCCGTGCCGAGAGGGCACGGGCTGGATGATGCGGGTCATGGAGCGCATGGTTCAGGGCCGCGCCCAAAAGCGCGAAATCGACATGCTCTTCGACGTGACCAAACAGGTCGAGGGCCACACGATCTGCGCGCTCGGCGATGCCGCCGCCTGGCCGATCCAGGGTCTGATCAAGCATTTCCGTCCGGAAATGGAAAAGCGAATCGACGAATACACGCGCAATGCGACGTCGCTCGGCGCGGTGTTGGAAGCAGCGGAGTAATGAGACATGGCCGGTGAACGCAAGGAAGGGCAGGGCAGGGAAATGGTAACCGTCATTCCGTTTGTGCGTGTCGCCGACGCGATCCCGGCCGATCCGTTCGCCGTGGCCGAATGGGTGAAGAAGATGCCGAACGTGCCGCTGCATCCAATGATGGCACATCCGGCTGCGGCTGTGGCTACCGCGACGGCTCTTGGGTTCGGCCTGTCGGGCCACATCGCCGGCATCATGTTCGGCATGATGCAAGGCGCGGCAAGCGTTCTGCAGAAGACCGTCGTGGAGCGTGTGCCCCCGCGCCCCGCCGAACCAAGCGCGGCGGCGCCGGTAAAGCCGGCCGAGGTGAAGGCGCCGCGAGCGCCGGCGGCCCCCGCTACCGCGCGGAAGCCGAAGGCGGCCAGAAAGCCGGCCGCGTCGGCGCCGAGGACCAAGCCCAGTGACGATCTCAAGCGGATCTCCGGGATCGGCCCGAAGCTGGAGCAGGTGCTGAACGGCAGGGGCATTCGCCGGCTCGCCGACGTCGCGGCCTTGAGCACGGCGGATGTGGCGCGGCTCGATGCCGAGTTCGGTCTGGACGGCCGCATCGCGCGCGACGACTGGGTCGGCCAAGCGAAGGCGCTGTTGAAGGAAAAATAGGGTGATGGCCGGCGGGGTGTCACCGCAAGCGGCAAGGTAGTGACGAACAAGGCCGTGAGGAAATTGTCTGTCGGCAAGCAAGAGCAGGCGGACGGAAGACAGGATTGAGTACGAAGATGGCTAAGCTGAAAGTCGACGGAAAAGAGATCGAGGTCCCGGATCATTTCACGCTGCTGCAGGCGTGCGAAGAGGCCGGCGCCGAGGTTCCGCGCTTCTGTTTCCATGAGCGGCTTTCGGTTGCCGGCAACTGCCGCATGTGTCTGATCGAGGTGAAGGGCGGCCCGCCGAAGCCGGCGGCGTCCTGCGCCATGGGTGTTCGCGACCTGCGCCCCGGTCCGAATGGCGAGGCGCCGGAGGTCTTCACGACCACGCCGATGGTCAAGAAGGCGCGCGAAGGCGTCATGGAGTTCCTGCTGATCAACCATCCGCTCGATTGCCCGATCTGCGACCAGGGCGGCGAGTGCGACCTGCAGGACCAGGCGATGGCCTTCGGCATCGACAACTCGCGCTATCACGAAAACAAGCGCGCGGTCGAGGACAAGTATATCGGTCCGCTTGTCAAGACGGTGATGAACCGCTGCATCCATTGCACGCGCTGCGTCCGCTTCACCACCGAAGTCGCCGGCATTGCCGAGCTCGGCCTGATCGGCCGCGGCGAGGATGCGGAAATCACCACCTATCTCGAGCAGGCGATGACGTCGGAACTGCAGGGCAATGTCGTCGACCTCTGCCCGGTCGGCGCGCTGACCTCGAGGCCCTTCTCCTTCACCGCCCGTCCATGGGAGCTCAACAAGACCGAATCGATCGACGTGATGGATGCGCTCGGTTCTGCGATCCGCGTCGACACGCGCGGCCGCGAGGTGATGCGCATCATGCCGCGTGTCAACGAGGATATCAACGAGGAGTGGATATCCGACAAGACCCGCTTCATCTGGGACGGGCTGAAGACGCAGCGCCTCGATCGTCCCTATGTGAAGAAGGACGGCAGCCTGCAGCCGGCAAGCTGGGGCGAGGCGTTCCAGGCGATCAAGGCCGCCGTCGACAGCACCTCGGGTGACAGGATCGGCGCGATCGCCGGCGATCTTGCCGCCGTCGAGGAAATGTATGCGCTGAAGGAGCTCGTCTCCTCGCTCGGCTCTAAGAACCTCGACTGCCGCCAGGATGGCGCAGCTCTCGACCCGTCGCTCGGGCGCGCAAGCTATATCTTCAATCCGACGATCCAAGGTATTGAAAGCGCCGACGCCCTTCTCATAATCGGTTCCAATCCGCGTTTCGAAGCTTCGGTTCTCAACGCCCGCATCCGCAAGCGCTACCGCATGGGCAACTTCCCGATCGCCGTCATCGGCGAGCGGAGCGAGTTGCGATACGAGCATGACTATCTCGGTGCCGGCACCGATACCTTGGCCGAGCTCGTTTCGGGCAAGGCGAAGTTCTTTGCGACGCTCAAAAAGGCCGAACGGCCGCTGATCATCGTCGGCCAGGGAGCGCTTGTAGGGGAGGGCGGCGCCGCCGTTCTCGCCAATGCCGCGAAGCTAGCGGTCGCCGTCGGCGCCGTCGGCGAGGCATGGAACGGTTTCGCCATCCTGCATACCGCTGCCGCGCGCGTCGGCGGACTCGATCTCGGCTTCGTGCCCGGCATGGGCGGCAAGACCGCGGCCGAGATGGTGGCGGAAACGGACGTGCTGTTCCTGCTCGGCGCGGACGAGATCGATCTTTCGGCGCGGAAATCCGGCTTCACCGTTTACATCGGGTCACATGGCGACAATGGCGCGCATGCTGCCGACGTCATTCTGCCGAGTGCCGCCTATACGGAAAAATCCGGCATCTGGGTCAATACCGAAGGCCGGGTGCAGATGGGCACCCGCGCCGGCTTTGCGCCCGGCGACGCCCGCGAGGACTGGGCGATCATCCGCGCACTTTCGGATGTGCTCGGCCGGAAGCTGCCGTTCGATTCGCTGGGCGAATTGCGCACCAAACTCTTCGCCGCCCATCCGCATTTCGCGGAGATCGACGGCATCGCCGCGGGCGCCAACGACGAAATTGCCGCACTCGCACAAAAAGCCGGTGAGATGGCGAAATCCGTGTTTGCGTCTCCGGTCAAAGACTTCTATTTGACGAACCCGATAGCGCGCGCATCCGCCGTCATGGCCGAATGCTCGGCCTTGGCGCGCAACAATTTCAAAGCTGCGGCGGAATGAGCGCGAGGGAATAGAGCATCATGGACGCTTTCATTTCGACCTATGTCTGGCCCGCGGCCATCATCATCGGCCAGTCGCTCCTGCTTCTGGTCGCGCTGCTGCTTTTCATCGCCTATATCCTGCTCGCGGACCGCAAGGTCTGGGCAGCCGTGCAGCTTCGCCGCGGCCCGAACGTCGTTGGACCCTGGGGGTTGTTCCAGTCCTTCGCCGACCTTTTGAAGTTCGTCTTCAAGGAGCCGATCATTCCGGCCGGCGCCAACAAGACGATCTTCCTGCTCGCCCCGCTCGTCTCGGTGACGCTGGCGCTTGCCGCCTGGGCGGTCATTCCGCTCAATGCGGGTTGGGTGATCGCGGACATCAATGTCGGCATCCTCTTCGTCTTCGCCATATCTTCTCTAGAGGTTTATGGCATCATCATGGGCGGCTGGGCCTCGAACTCGAAATATCCCTTCCTTGGCGCTTTGCGCTCCGCCGCGCAGATGGTGTCCTATGAAGTCTCGATCGGCTTCGTCATCATCACCGTGCTGCTCACCGTCGGCTCGCTGAACCTGACGGACATCGTCACCGCCCAGACGGACGGTCTCGGTACCCGGCTCGGCCTGCCGGCCTCCTTCCTCGACTGGCATTGGCTGTCGCTTTTCCCGATGTTCATCGTGTTCTTCATCTCGGCGCTTGCCGAGACGAACCGTCCGCCGTTCGACCTGCCGGAAGCCGAATCCGAACTCGTCGCCGGCTTCATGGTCGAATACGGCTCGACCCCGTACATGATGTTCATGCTTGGCGAATACGCAGCCATCTGCCTGATGTGCGCGCTGACAACGATCCTGTTCCTCGGCGGCTGGCTGCCTCCGGTCGACATCTGGCTCCTCAATTGGGTCCCGGGCATCGTCTGGTTCGTGCTGAAGGCTTCGCTCGTGTTCTTCATGTTCGCGATGGTGAAGGCCTTCGTTCCACGCTACCGCTACGACCAACTGATGCGTCTCGGCTGGAAGGTCTTCCTGCCGCTGTCACTCGGCATGGTCGTCATCGTCGCATTCGTTCTGAAGCTGATGGGTTGGGCGTAATGGCCGCTCGAGCTTCGCTGCATACCACCGGCATTTCCCGGGCCGGTAAGTTTGGAGGTTAAGATGGCCGGTCTCTCCCAAGCCGTCAACTCGCTGTTCCTCAAGGAATTCGTCGCGGCATTCATGCTGTCGATGCGCTATTTCTTCCGGCCGAAGGCCACGTTGAACTACCCCTTCGAGAAGGGGCCCGTCAGCCCGCGCTTCCGCGGCGAGCATGCCCTGCGCCGCTATCCGAACGGCGAAGAGCGTTGCATTGCCTGCAAGCTCTGTGAGGCGATCTGTCCTGCCCAGGCCATCACCATCGAGGCCGGTCCGCGTCGCAATGATGGGACGCGCCGCACCGTGCGTTACGACATCGACATGGTGAAGTGCATCTATTGCGGTTTCTGTCAGGAAGCCTGTCCGGTCGACGCGATCGTCGAAGGGCCGAACTTCGAATTCGCCACTGAGACGCGTGAAGAGCTCTACTACGACAAGGAAAAGCTTCTCGCCAATGGCGACCGGTGGGAGCGGGAAATCGCGCACAACATCGCAACTGACTCGCCCTATCGCTGAGGCAGTCCGCGCAACGGAGTATCGCGTCGCTCCTTGAAGCGGGGCGTGCAAAACGGGTTTGGGGCATCGGCCGGTCGAGAGTCCGGCTTTGCCTCATGGAGTGGGGGCGGGGCCTTCACGCCGAGCAAGACGAATAAAGGCACCGATCATGGGTCTGCAGGCTCTTTTTTTCTATCTCTTCGCCTTCATCGCCGTGGCATCGGCCTTCATGGTCATCGCGGCCAAGAATCCGGTCTACTCGGTTCTGTTCCTTATCCTGACGTTCTTTAACGCGGCGGGGCTCTTCCTGCTGACGGGTGCCGAGTTCCTGGCGATGATCCTGCTCGTGGTCTATGTCGGTGCAGTGGCCGTTCTCTTCCTGTTCGTGGTGATGATGCTCGACATCGACTTTACCGAGCTGCGCGCGGGCGTGCTCGAATATGCGCCGATCGGCGCCCTGATCGGTCTGATCCTTGCGGCGGAACTGATCATCGTCGTCGGCGGCACGACCTTCTCGCCGGAGATCGCCAAGGGAATAGCGATGCCGATACCGGCAGTGAGCGAACGCACCAACACCGCGGCGCTCGGCGATGTCCTTTATACCCACTACGTCTACTTCTTCCAGATTGCGGGGCTCGTTCTGCTCGTCGCCATGATCGGCGCCATCGTGCTGACCCTGCGTCACCGTCAGAACATCAAGCGCCAAAACATTCCACGCCAGGTTGCCCGCACGCCCGAGACCGCCGTCGAGGTGATCACGGTCAAGCCGGGGCAGGGCATCTAATCCGGACGCGAGGTCGAGGACTACAAAATGGAAATCGGAATTTCCCACTATCTGACCGTCAGCGCCATTCTGTTCACGCTCGGCGTCTTCGGCATCTTCCTCAACCGGAAGAACGTCATCGTCATTCTGATGTCGGTCGAGCTCATCCTGCTAGCGGTCAACATCAACATGGTGGCCTTCTCTTCGTTCCTGAACGACATCACCGGCCAGGTTTTCGCGCTGTTCATTCTGACCGTCGCGGCCGCCGAAGCGGCCATCGGACTTGCAATACTCGTCGTCTTCTACCGCAACCGCGGCTCCATTGCCGTCGAAGACGTCAACATGATGAAGGGCTGACAGGGCCATGGACACCATTATCAAGGCTATCGTCTTCCTGCCTCTGATCGGCTTTCTGATCGCTGGCCTCCTCGGTACGCAGATCGGCGCCAAGGCATCCGAATACGTAACCAGCGGTCTGATGCTCATCGCGCTGGCGCTCTCCTGGCTCGTCTTCTTCGACGTCGCGCTCGGCGAGGAGGAGATGATCAGGGTATCGGTGCTGCGCTGGATCCAGTCTGGCAGCTTCGACGTAGAATGGGCCTTCCGCGTCGATACACTGACAGCGGTCATGTTCGTGGTCGTCAATACGGTCTCAACGCTGGTGCATATCTATTCGATCGGCTACATGCACCATGACCCGCATCGTCCGCGCTTCTTCGGCTACCTGTCGCTCTTCACCTTCGCCATGCTGATGCTGGTGACGGCAGACAACCTCCTGCAGATGTTCTTCGGCTGGGAAGGCGTGGGCCTTGCGTCTTACCTGCTGATCGGTTTCTGGTACAAGAAGCCCTCGGCCAATGCCGCAGCGATCAAGGCCTTCATCGTCAACCGTGTCGGCGACTTCGGCTTCGCCCTCGGCATTTTCGCCATCTTCGTTCTCTTCGGCTCGGTCAATCTCGAAACGATCTTTGCTGCCGCTGAGACCTACCTGCCTGCTGAGGCCGCCGGGGCAGGCGAGGCAGTCATCAATCTTTTCGGCATGCAGCTCGACAAGGCGGATGCCCTGACCGCCGCCTGCGTGCTGCTTTTCATGGGTGCGATGGGCAAATCGGCGCAGTTCCTGCTGCACACCTGGCTGCCGGACGCCATGGAAGGCCCGACCCCGGTTTCGGCTCTTATCCATGCCGCAACCATGGTAACCGCCGGCGTGTTCCTCGTCGCCCGCATGTCGCCTCTGTTCGAACTCTCGCCGGACGCGCTGACCGTCGTCACCATCATCGGTGCGATCACCGCCTTCTTCGCCGCGACCGTCGGTCTCGTCCAGAACGACATCAAGCGTGTCATCGCCTATTCGACCTGTTCGCAGCTCGGCTACATGTTCGTCGCCCTCGGCGTTGGTGCCTATGGCGCCGCGATCTTCCATCTCTTCACGCATGCCTTCTTCAAGGCGCTTTTGTTCCTGGGCGCCGGCTCCGTCATCCACGCCGTCGATGGTGAGCAGGACATGCGCCACATGGGCGGCCTGCGCACGCATATTCCGGTCACCTATTGGATGATGTTCATCGGCACGATCGCGCTCACCGGCGTCGGCATTCCCGGCACGCTCTTCGGCACGGCTGGCTTCTTCTCGAAGGATGCGATCATCGAATCGACCTTCGCCTCGCATAGCGTCGTTTCGGGCTTCGCCTTCATCCTGCTGGTGGTCGCGGCACTTTTCACCAGCTTCTATTCCTGGCGCCTGACCTTCATGACGTTCCACGGCAGGCCGCGTGCGTCAGCCGACGTCATGCATCACGTGCATGAGTCCCCGCAGATCATGCTGGTGCCGCTCTATATCCTGGCCATTGGTGCGCTTGTCGCCGGCTTCCTCTTCCACGACTTCTTCTTCGGCCATCACTATGCCGAGTTCTGGCAGGGCGCGCTCTTCACGCTGCCGGAGAACGAGATCCTCGAGGAGTATCACCACGTTCCGCTGTGGGTGAAGTGGAGCCCGTTCGTCGCCATGGCGCTTGGTCTCCTGACCGCCTGGTACATGTATATCCGCTCGCCGGAGACGCCGAAGTACTTGGCCGCGCAACATCGCGGTCTCTACCAGTTCCTCTTGAACAAGTGGTACTTCGACGAGCTTTACGATTTCCTCTTCGTGCGCACCGCCAAGCGCCTGGGCACCTTCCTCTGGAAGCAGGGTGACGGCCGGGTGATCGACGGCTTCGGGCCGAACGGGGTAGCGGCGCGCGTTCTCGACGTGACCGACCGCGTCGTCCGGCTGCAGACCGGTTACCTTTATCACTACGCGTTCGCGATGCTGATCGGCATTGCAGCGCTCGTTACATGGATGATGCTCGGGAGTTCCCTCTGATGACCGATTGGCCCGTACTTTCCGCGGTCACCTTTCTGCCGCTCGTCGGCGTGCTGCTTCTGCTCCTGATGAGGGAAGACGGTGCCCACGGCCGCCGCAACATCCTTAACGTATCGCTGCTGACGACGATTTTCACCTTCGTCCTGTCGCTCTACATCTGGTACCAGTTCGACAGCTCGAACCCCGGCTTCCAGATGGTCGAGAAGCACGAATGGCTCGGCACCGGCATTTCCTATCACCTCGGCATCGACGGCATCTCGGTCCTGTTCCTGCCGCTGACTGCGCTCCTGATGCCGTTCTGCGTGCTCGCGAGCTGGGCCACGATCGAGAATCGCCTCAAGGAATACATGATCGCGTTTCTGATGCTTGAGACGCTGATGCTCGGTGTCTTCGTGTCGCTCGATATCGTGCTCTTCTACGTCTTCTTCGAGGCGGGCCTCATTCCGATGTTCATCATCATCGGCGTGTGGGGCGGCAGGGATCGCGTCTACGCAAGCTACAAGTTCTTCCTCTACACGCTGCTCGGTTCGGTGCTGATGCTGCTCGCCATCATGGCGATGTACTGGCAGGCCGGCACGACCGACATCACCGAATTGCTGAAGTATGATTTCCCGCGCCAGATGCAGACCTGGCTGTGGCTGGCCTTCTTCGCGTCCTTCGCGGTGAAAATGCCGATGTGGCCGGTTCACACCTGGCTTCCGGATGCGCACGTCCAGGCGCCCACCGCGGGTTCGGTGATCCTGGCTGGCATCCTCCTGAAGCTCGGCGGATATGGCTTCCTGCGCTTCTCGCTGCCGATGTTTCCGCTCGCATCCGATTTCTTCGCACCGCTCGTCTACACGCTCTCGATCATCGCGATCATCTATACCTCGCTGGTGGCGATGATGCAGACCGACATCAAGAAGCTGATCGCCTATTCGTCGGTTGCCCATATGGGTTACGTGACGATGGGCACCTTCGCGGCGAACGTCCAGGGCGTTCAGGGTGCCATTTTCCAGATGCTTTCGCACGGCATCGTCTCGGGCGCGCTCTTCCTTTGCGTCGGCGTCGTCTACGATCGGCTCCACACTCGCGAGATCGCCGCCTATGGCGGCCTCGTCAACAACATGCCGAAATATGCCGTCGCCTTCATGGTCTTTACCATGGCCAATGTGGGCCTCCCGGGCACGTCCGGCTTCGTCGGCGAGGTGCTGACACTGGTCGGCGTCTTCCGCGTCAACACATGGGTCGCGCTCTTCGCGACGAGCGGCGTCATCCTGTCGGCCGCCTATGCGCTCTGGCTTTATCGCCGGGTGATCTTCGGCGCGATTGAAAAGGAAAGCCTCAAGGGGCTGCTCGACCTGTCCGGGCGCGAGAAGCTGATCCTCTACCCGCTGGTAATCCTGACGATCTTCTTCGGGGTCTATCCGGCGCCGGTTTTCGACGCGACGGCGGCCTCCGTGGATCTGCTCGTCAACAACTACGCCGCGGCGCTGCAGGCAGCGCAAGACGTCGCGCTTTCGGCGCAATGACCACAGGACGTGATTGGACATGACTGCTGAAACCCTTATTGCCAGCCTGCAACTCTCGATGCCCGAGCTGATCCTCGCGGTCGGCGCGATGGTGCTTTTGATGGTTGGCGTGTTCTCAAGCGAAAGGTCGACGGCGACCGTAACCGGACTCGCCGTTGCGGTGCTGATCTTCGCCGGACTGTGGCTGGTTCTGAAGACGGGCGAGGGGGCGGCCTATGGCGGCGCCTTCCTTTCCGATCCGTTCTCGAAATTCATGAAGGTCCTGGCGCTGATCGGATCGATCACCGTCATGGTGATGACCGTCGGCCATGCCCGGTCGGCCCAGATCGACCGGTTCGAGTTTCCGGTGCTTCTGCTGCTCGCCACGCTCGGCATGCTGCTGATGATCTCGGCCAACGACCTGATCTCGCTTTACCTGTCGTTGGAACTGCAGTCGCTGGCGCTCTACGTCGTCGCAGCGATCAACCGCGACAGCCTTCGTTCGACGGAAGCCGGCCTGAAATATTTCGTTCTCGGTGCCCTCTCGTCGGGCATGCTGCTCTACGGCATGTCGCTAGTCTACGGCTTCACCGGCCATACCGGCTTCGACCAGATCGCCAATGCGCTGACATCTGAAGGCCGTTCGCTCGGCCTGGTCTTCGGCCTGGTCTTCATCCTCGCCGGCATCGCCTTCAAAATCTCCGCCGTGCCGTTCCACATGTGGACGCCGGACGTTTACGAAGGCGCGCCGACGCCGGTCACGGCCTTCTTCGCGGCGGCGCCGAAGGTCGCGGCCATGGCCATGCTCGTCCGCATCGTCATTCACGCCTTCGAGCCGGTCGTCGCCGACTGGCAGCAGATCGTCGTCTTCATCTCGATCGCTTCGATGCTGCTCGGTTCCTTCGCTGCGATCGGCCAGCGCAACATCAAGCGGCTGATGGCCTATTCGTCCATCGGCCACATGGGTTACGCCCTGGTCGGCCTTGCCGCCGGCTCGATGACCGGCGTGCGCGGCGTCATCCTCTACATGCTGATCTATATGGTGATGACGCTCGGCACCTTCGCCTGCATTCTCGCCATGCGTCGCAGGGAAGGCGACAACGTCGAAGGTATCGATGATCTTGCGGGCCTGTCGCAGACCAATCCCTTCATGGCGACCGTACTGACGATCCTGATGTTCTCGCTTGCCGGCATCCCCCCGCTTGCCGGCTTCTTCGCGAAGTATTTCGTGTTCGTCGCGGCGATCGAGGCGCAACTCTATGCGCTCGCGATCATCGGCGTGCTCGCTTCCGTCGTCGGCGCATATTATTACCTGCGTGTGGTCAAGGTCATGTGGTTTGACGCGCCCAAGGGCGAGTTTGCCCGCACCGCCGGCGAATTGCGGCTCGTCTTCGGACTTTCCGGCCTCTTCGTGCTCGGATACGTGCTGATCGGCGGACCGCTCGGCAATGCCGCGGAAGTCGCGGCGCGGACCTTCTTTTGACACGCGGGCAGGGCAGCGGCCGGATATCAGCCAATGACTTCCGGCATGTCGCGCTCGACGAAACCGTCTCGACGAACAGCGAGTGCCTGAATAGGGCGCGCGAAGGCGATGCGGGCAATCTCTGGATCACGGCGACGCGCCAGACTGGCGGGCGCGGCCGCCGGGGCCGCGCCTGGTTCTCCGAACCGGGAAACCTCTACGCATCGCTGCTGCTCATCGATCCTGCTCCGGTCGAGCGCCTGCATGCACTGCCGCTCGCAGCGGCAGTGGCGGTCCACCGCGCCGTTCGCCGGGTGATGCCTCCTGGCGCGCCGGAAGTGGCGATCAAGTGGCCGAACGACATCCTGATCGATGGTCGGAAAGCCTGCGGCATTCTCCTCGAAGGCGAGGCGTTGCCGGATGGCCGTCACGCCTTGGTGATCGGCTGCGGCGTCAATGTCGCGGCAGTGCCTGAGGAGGCGCTCTATCCGGTCACATCGCTTCGACACGAGGGGTCGACGGTTTCGCCGGTGGAGCTCTTTGCGCATCTCTTCGCAGAGATGGCCGACACCCTTGCGGTTTGGGATCGGGGGGCGGGCATCGCTTCCATCATTGACCAATGGCGGGCGGCGGCAAAAGGCATCGGCGAGCCCATCACCGTCAATCTGCCGGACCGGTCGCTTTCCGGGCGTTTCGCCGGGATCGACAAGGAAGGCCGGTTGCTGCTCGACACAGGCACCGGCGCGCCGCAGGCGATCGCGGCGGGCGACGTATTTTTTGGATGAACGAGGAACAGAGGCGCATCGATAAAATGGCGCAAGAAGAAGAACTGGTTTTCTTGCCGCTCGGCGGCGTCGGCGAAATCGGCATGAATCTCGCCCTCTATGGTTACGGTAGGCCGGGCAACCGCCAATGGATCATGGTCGATTGCGGCGTCACCTTCGCCGGTCCGGACCTGCCCGGCATCGAATTGGTTCTGCCGGACATCTCCTTTCTCGCCGAGGAGCGCCGCAATCTCAAGGCGATCATCATCACGCATGCGCATGAGGACCATTACGGCGCTCTTAACGATCTCTGGCCGGGGCTTAACGTGCCGGTCTATGCCTCACCTTTCACGGCCGGAATGCTCGAGGCGAAGCGCGACTACGACAAGGCGCGCGGCGACATTCCGGTGACGATCTTCAAGGCAGGCGACCGCATCAATGTCGGTCCCTTCAGCATCGAGGCCGTCGGCGTCAACCATTCGATTCCCGAGCCGATGTCGCTCGTCATCCGCACGCCGCTCGGCACCGTCGTCCACACGGGCGACTGGAAGATAGACCTCGAACCTTCGCTCGGGCCACTGACCGACGAGGCGCGCTTTCTCCAACTCGGGGAGGAGGGCGTGCTGGCGCTCGTCTGCGATTCGACGAACGCCCTGCGCGACGGCGTCTCGCCGTCGGAGCGGCAGGTCTCCGAAAGTCTGGCGAAGATCATCGGCAATGCCGAGGGGCGCGTCGGCATCACCACCTTCTCGTCCAATGTCGGCCGCATTCGGTCGGTCGCGGAAGCGGCTGAAGCCGCAGGCCGAGAAGTGCTGCTGCTCGGCAGTTCGATGAAGCGTGTCGTTGATGTTGCCAGGGATATCGGCCTCATGGACGGGCTGAAGCCTTTCCTCGCCGAGGACGAGTTCGGCTATATCCCGCGCGACAAGGTGGTCGTCGTCCTGACGGGCAGCCAGGGAGAGCCGCGCGCCGCACTTGCCAAGATCGCGCGCGACGAGATGCGCAATGTCGCGTTCTCGGCAGGCGACACGATCGTTTTCTCGTCGCGGACGATCCCGGGTAACGAGAAGGCGATCAACGACATCAAGAACGGCTTGATCGAACAGGGCATCCATATCGTTACCGACGGCGATGCGCTGGTGCATGTCTCCGGTCATCCGCGTCGAAATGAATTGCAGCAGATGTACCAATGGCTGAAGCCGCAGATCGTCGTGCCGGTGCACGGGGAGGCGGCGCACCTGACCGCGCATGCCGAGCTTGCGCTGCATTCTGGCATTCCGAATGTACCGCGTCTGCGCAACGGCGGAATGCTGCGCCTGGCGCCCGGACCCGCGGAAGTCATCGACGAGGCGCCGCACGGCCGTATCTTCAAGGACGGGATGCTGATCGGCGATTTCGACGAGATGGGTATCGGCGAGCGGCGTAAGCTTTCCTTTGCAGGCCACGTCTCTGTTAACGTCGTGCTCGACAATCGTTACGATTTCCTGAGCGATCCGATCGTCGTGCCGATCGGACTTCCAGAGTTCGACGACGAGGGCGAGGAGATGGCCGACACGCTCTATGATGCGGTGCTCGGGGCGGTGGAAAGCATTCCGCGGGCCAAGCGCAAGGATTTGGCGATGCTGCAGGAGGCGGTCCGGCGTGCGGTGCGCAGCACGGCCAACCAGGTCTGGGGCAAGAAACCGATGGTGACGGTCTTCGTCACCAAGGTCTGATTAGCCCGCGATGAGGAAAAGGTGCGCGGTTTTCCGCGCCCCAGGCTGCCCGTTGGCCGCGTTGGAGGAGGCGTTCGATGTTGGGAAGAGTGAACCACGTGGCGATCGCCGTACCGGATCTTGCGGCCGCGGCGGCAAGCTATCGCTCGACGCTAGGCGCTTCGGTCACGGAACCGCAGGCACTGCCGGAGCACGGCGTGACCGTCGTCTTCGTCACGCTGCCCAACACCAAGGTGGAACTTCTGGAGCCGCTCGGCGACGCATCGCCGATCGCCGCCTTCCTAGAGAAGAACCCGGCTGGCGGCATGCATCACATCTGTTACGAGGTGGAGGATATCATCGCGGCGCGCGATCGATTGCGGCAGGCCGGCGCTCGCGTGCTCGGCGATGGCAATCCCAGGATCGGCGCCCATGGCAAACCGGTTCTCTTCCTGCACCCCAAGGATTTCCAAGGCACACTGATCGAACTCGAAGAGGTGTGATGGCCGATCTCACGGCAATATAGAAAGCTGATCTTGCTGCGGCCGCTCAACTGGGCAGCCCGGCCAGCCGCAGCCCATCGGCGAACCGCGCGAGATCTTCAGGGCGATGGATCGGCAGCCAATCCTTGAGATTGGAGACCCGAAGGGATGGATCGAGCATGCGCAAGCGCTCCATCGCCTGCTGCGCTGCGTCGATCCGCCCGGCAAGCGCATGGCTCGCCGCCAGCAGGGCAACCGCGACCAGCAGGCTGGGCAGGTTGCCCAACGCCTTTTCCGCCCAGGCCGAGGCAGAATCGAAGCGCCCGGCGAAGAAATGTGCCAGCGCCATCCCGACCTGCATCCGGAACATTTCCGGATCTAGCGGGCTCAAGCGAACGGCATGTGCGAGGCGCTCAATTGCGGCGTCTGCTTCGCCGCGGAGAGCGCGCAGGGTGCCGCCAAGAAACCAGGCGGTGGCGAGATTCGGATTGAGTAGCACGGCTCTGTCGAGCAACGCGATGCCGCCGTCGAGGTCGCCGGCGAGATGGGCGAACGCATGCCCACCCCTCGTCAGGGCGACCGCATCGTCGCGGCCGAGTTCCACTGCCAGCCGAGCCAGCCGCACGCCCTCGGCGATCTCGTGGGGCCGATCGGTCAGCCAGCCGTTTAACTTGCGCCAGAAATGGCACCAGGCCGCCGCGGCATAGGCCGACGCGAATTCGGGGTCGAGCTCGATCGCCGTGTAGAACATGGACAGCGCCGACTCGATTGATTCGCGGGTTCCGTTGTGAAGCTTCGCCATGCCGCGAAGATAATAGTCGTAGGCGTCCAGGTTTTCCGTCGGCTTGCGCTTGGCGCGCTCGATCTCCGCGCGTTCGAGCTGCGGAGAGATCGCGCCGACGACGCTTTCGGCCATCTGGTCCTGCAGCTCGAAGATGTCGTCGAGCGTGCCCTCGAAGCGCTCCGCCCAGAGATGCGTCCCAGTAATGGCGTCGATCAACTGTCCGGTAATGCGCACCCTGTTCCCGGACTTGCGCAGGCTGCCTTCGAGCACGTAACGTACGCCGAGCTCGCGGCCAACTTCGTTCACATCCACCGCCCGGCCCTTGT
>JAPSJG010000313.1 GCA_031178305.1 Sinorhizobium sp. | reverse complement strand
CGTATCGGCGGCCGCGACGCCGATGACATTTCGCATTGCGACATCGCGGTAAAATCCACTGTTCTGGCAAATTGAGGGGGCTATATGAAAAGCGACATCAAGAGGGTACAGGCGCCGCTATCGGGCCAGAATACAGCTGTGGTTGCCGATCGAACGCGTGCGCGACTTGGTTGCAACCTTTCCCCATTGCGACGCGCGAGCAAAGCCCATAAGCGATGTCGGTATCTGACAAGGGGGCGGGTGCACGTGTTTACAGGAGCCTCGTGCCCCGCGTATCGAGGGGCGGGCGTGCGCGCAAGGGCGAAAGGTCGGCAATTGCGGGCCCGCCCCATATAGGGTAGGGTCCTATACTATGTCTCATACCATTAGAAGCAGGGCGAAGTTGATTGCCCGTGTCCGGCGCCTCAAGGGACAGATGGAAGCGATCGAGCGCGCGCTCGAAGCCGAGGAGCCCTGCGGCGACGTTCTCAATCTCGTGGCGTCCGTGCGCGGTGCGGTGCAAGGTCTGACGGTCGAATTGATCGAGGATCATATAAGCGAACACGTCGCCGGCGCCGAAACGGATCGCCAGCGCGAAAAAGGCGCCGCCGAACTGGTCGAGGTCGTCAGGAGATACATGAAATGAGCGGAGCCCATTTGTCCCGGGTCGCAGCGCTCGGCCACGATCATCTGTTTCTCGGCGACCACCATCGCCGCAACGAGCGGCGCACCTGGTTGGTCATCGGACTGACGACCATAACGATGGTCGCGGAAATTGCCGCGGGCACCTTCTATGGTTCGATGGCGCTTGTTGCCGACGGATGGCACATGTCCACCCATGCCGCCGCCATGCTGATCGCCGCACTCGCCTATCTCTATGCGCGCCGCAACGCCGATAATCCCCGCTTCACCTTCGGCACCGGCAAGCTCGGCGATCTCGCGGGCTTTGCAAGTGCGATCACGCTCGCCCTGATTGCACTGCTCATCGGTTGGGAAAGCCTGATGCGGCTCGCCAATCCGGTCGAGATCAGCTTCCCGCAGGCGATATCCGTCGCCGCAATCGGGCTTGTCGTCAATCTCGCCTGCGCCTGGCTGCTCAGGGATGATCACGCGCCTCACCATGGTCACCGTCATGATCACGGGCATGCCAATCATGAACACCATGAACATGAGACGAGCCGAAGTCGCGATAACAATCTGCGCGCCGCCTACCTGCATGTCCTCGCCGACGCGCTCACCTCCGTCCTTGCGATTTTCGCGCTAGCCGTGGGAAGCCTCAAAGGCTGGATATGGCTCGACCCGCTGATGGGGATGGTCGGCGCGCTGGTGATCGCCCGCTGGTCGCTCGGACTGATCCGCGACACGGGCAGCGTGCTCCTCGACTATATTCCGGACGGAGACGACCTGCCTGAGGAAATTCGTGCCGTCATCGAGGCGAATGGAGACCGCATCGTCGACCTGCATGTCTGGCAGCTCGGCCCCGGCCACCACGGCGCCATCATCTCGCTGGTCTCGGAAAGGCCGCAGAGCCCGTCACTCTATCGCCGCAAGCTCGCGCATATCCGCAAGCTCTCTCATGTGACGATCGAAGTCGAGCCTCTCGCAGCGTGAGCGCTTACAGCGCCGTGCGTCCTTCAGGACGCACAAAGGACGCAGCAAGACTTGGAATCTACGCATCGTGCTTTCCGAAAATCGGTTCCGATTTTCGGACCGATGCGCTAGAGCGGGATGCACTCACATGCGTTCGCGACCGCTGCTCTATCCGTTTGTTGTGCCGCATTTGTGCGACGTCAGGTGGTTTCACCTGACTGTAAGATGCTCTAGCTCTGCAGCTTTTCTCCCCGCCTTGCTATGCGGCTCCAGGCGATGTGGAGCGGTGAACCGATCCGGTCGCGGCGACCGGTCGTCAGATGCAAAAGCGCCTTCAGGTGCTCCCAGCCGCCATACCCGATATAGGGGGCACAAGGGGCCATGGTCGCGCATCGATCGGCTGGATAAAGGCGCGCAAATTCGGCGAAATTCGTGAAGGCCTCGTAATTAGCGCCATCGAGGAGGCAGCTTTCGACGGGTGCACCTTCCGCCAAGAGCACGTGATGAGAGTCCAGCATGACGTGAAAATATTCGAGCGAGTCCCGATCGGCGGGCGGCACCGGTGTAATGGTGGTGCCGTTAACAAGGTCTCGAGCTCTCACGAGCATGCCGTCGATGAAAATGGAGTGGCGAGCACTGAGATAAAGGTCCTTCTTCGGGGTGCGATCATCCAGCGCGAAACGAGCAATGCGAATCGGGATTACGGCTTTGCTCCAGTCCCGGCCCGTTCGCCGGTAGATGTGGTGACCGATCCATTTGATCGGCATCGATTTGCCGGATAGCGTTTTCACCAGATCACCGATGCGGAGGTCCTCAATGCGGACTTCGCCACGAGGCGTCATAATGGCCGTGCCGCGGAGCAGGCACATCGGATCGTTCTTGCCGCGGCCGTAGCCATGGCCCAGACCAGGATGGCCAGGTTTCCACCATGGTCTCCCGCCCGCTTGCCCGACCGATGGGAATGCCGCAGCGATGATCGATCCGGCCGCGGTAGCCCGGACGCCTGCCGCCGCAGCCAAGCCAAGAAAGTGACGCCGCGCGCGACTGACTTCCGGGCGTCGATTGCTCTCGGTCATTGTCGTTTTCTCCAATCCTTCCAAGGTAGGCCGATCAATTCTGCGCGAGATCGACGAAGGGGGGAAACTCGAAATTCGGTGCTCTTCATCCGCCATTGATGTCAGCTCTTACGCTAAAGGTAGGAGGCGAGTTAAACTTTCGCGGGTACGCCGCTTGGAAGTTGACTGCGGCGCTGCGAATGCCACTCCTGCGGCTTCACCGGCACTGGTCCTGCAGCGCCGGTCACATCAGGCGCGCGAAGGTCGCTGCAGCCCTTTCAATCGCTGCATGTCTTTGTCCTTATACCGAGGTCGATTTAAGGAGACATGCAGTAAGGCGAAGTCACTTAGCGAGACATGCAGTGGAAGGCCTGCTGAAAACAAGAAGGGCATTCCGTTTGCGGGAATGCCCTTCAGAGCTTCACTGCGCGGTCAATGCCGTGAGCATGGCATTTGGCGTCGCAGGTCATTGCTCCGTCTTATGCACCGCATCTTCGCTCGATACGACGCTACACAAGTAGGAAATCACCGGCATTGAAAGCGCCGAGATTGCCGAGCAGCGTGAGATTGTCGAGTTCCCCGACAAGCACCGCGCCGCCGGCGACGCTCGGGTTGGGATCGTGGTAGACCGCCGCGTGGCCGAGATCCGTATTGTGGAACAGGAAGAACGCGCCTGCTGTGATGTTGGTGTAATTGTTGATCGTGCTCTGGACTGTTGCGCTGGTGACGCTGGCATCCGTTTTTACGGCAATCTCCGTTCCTGCGACATTGATTGCTGCGTTGTTCCCTTTCGTGAAAATGAAGGCCAAATCGTTGTTGCCGGTCGAGAACTCGTTGGCTCCGGTCCCCGCATCAAAGCGCAATGTGTCGACGGTCGTCGAGCTCGTGCCCGGATTGAAATCGGAGATGTGGTTTGTAGTACCCGCAAGCTTCCGGAAGATAAACGCGTCGCTGCCAGCTCCACCGGTGAGAACGTTGTTGCCAGCGCCCGCATCAAGGCTGTCATTGCCGTCGCTGCCGACGAAGACGTCGTTTCCTTGCGTTCCGGTAAGCGTCAGGTTCGCAACAAGGGTATCGTTGTTACCTTTTCCATCGATGTAAGAGTAGTTGTAACTCGAAGAGCCGAGATCGATCTCATTTCTTCCGTCGTTTGCTGCCGTGGATGGTGTTTGGATCGTTAACTGGGCAATCGACGTGTGTCCCTGTCCATCGCTGACCGTGTACGAGAGGGTGGCCGCTTGGTTCACATTGCCCGTGCTCACATTGAACCCGGTGATCGCCCCGCCGGCAGCCACCGGCGTGATCGTCCAGCCGCTCGGCAGGGAGCCGATGATGCTCGACGCAGCAATTGAAAGTGTGTCTCCGTCAGCATCCGTGTCATTGTTGAGCAGCCATGCCGCCGGGAGGAAAACGGACGTTCCAGTGGAGATGACGACGACATCATCGTTTACCACCGGAGCCGCGTTGGCCGGCGCACTGACCGTGATCGCCACGGTCTCTATGTCCGAAAGCAGGCCGTCGGATGTAGTCACGGTCAGCGTATCAGCACCGCTGTAATTCGGATCACTGAGATAGCTAAGCGCGGCCAGCGCAAGATTGACCTGCGCAAGCGTGCCACTGATCGTTACAAGATTGGTGTCGTTGTTGCTTACCGTCACGCCACCGCCCGTTCCGACCGTTAGCTTTCCATGCGAGACGGCGAGGGTCGCGGTCAAATTGGTGCTGTCCAAGTCGGCCACGGAAATACTGCTGATCGCAGTCGCGGTGTTCGAACCGACGGTTTGGGAGCTCGGCACTGTGTTGACGGGCGCGTCGTTGACCGGCGTGATGTCGAGGCTGGCCCAACCGGCGACGCTGCCGCCCTGGCCGTCCACAATGGTGTAGCTGAACGTCACCGCCGTATCGTCGTCTGCGGCCGGCGTGTAGGCCCAGGTGCCATCGCCGTTGTCGACCAGCGCACCGTTCCCCGCGGCGATCTCAAGGCCCGACGCCGTCAGGCTGTCGCCGTCGACGTCGGCGGCGTTGGCCAGCAGCTCCGCTTGGGTGATGAGGCGTGCGCCGCTGTCCTCGGCGATCGCCGCCAGCGTCACCGGCGCCGTCGTCGGGTTATCATTGCTGCCGCTGACGGTCCAGCTCACCGACGCCGGCGTCGTCGCGACGCCGTCGGAGACGCCATAGGTGACCGTGACCACCGTCGTCTGGCCGGCGGCGAGATGCTGGTAGGCGGCGTCCGTCGGGTCGAGCGTGAAGGCCTTGCCGGCGGGCGTCAGCTAC
>JAPSJG010000017.1 GCA_031178305.1 Sinorhizobium sp. | reverse complement strand
GCCGCTACAACGTCAACACGGCGGCGGTGACCGTCACCGACCTTCTGGCGCTCGACCCTCTCAATCCACGCTCGGTGCTTTACCAGTTGAACGAGATCAAGACGGAGGTCGAACTGCTGCCGAATGCCTTCGTAAACGGCCAGATGTCTCCCTTCTACCGGGAAACCATGCGGCTTCATTCCGGCCTTGCCGTGATGACGCCGGAAGCGATGACGGCGACGGTCTACAAGCGCCTGGAGCAGGACCTCGAAAAGCTGTCCGACCTGCTTGCGCAAACCTATCTCGGGTAAGGCGAGATGAGGCGAGACGTTGGCGCGCGGGAGCGCGAATGCTACCCCTCCCCAAGCCCTCCCCCAAGGGGAAAGGGTTTTCGAATCGAGACGGCCTCGCGAGTTAATAGAGAGCGGTGATTCCAATGCTCTACGACATCAACCTGAAGATCACCTATCGCTATGAGGTTCCGGTCAGCGGCGGACGCCATCTCGTCCGCGTCCTGCCCGTCTCGATACCCGGGCGTCAGCGACTTATCGCCGGGTCGGTGACCTGTCAGCCGGCGCCCTCCGAGCGCTCCGAAAGCGTCGACTTCTTCGCAAATCCGACTACTTCCATCCTGTTCCGCTCGGTCCACGACCACCTGATCATCCGCATGCAGGCGCGGGTGCATGCGGAGGCGGCCGCGCTCTCCGCCGATCTTTCGCCGCCGCTTGCCGCCCTGCCGGCAGAGCTCGCCGCCTGCTGGTCGATCGATGCCGAATCCCCCCACCACTTCTTAGGCCAGAGTCCGCTGCTCGGGCAGGTTCCGGAGATCGCCGCCTATGCGCGCGAGCTCGTCCGCGACGGTATGACCGTGCGCCAGATCGGCCTTGCCATCTGCGAACGCATTTACCGCGACTTCGCCTATGACTCCGACGCGACCACCGTCACGACGACGCCGGCCCAGTCCTTCAAGCTGAAGCGCGGCGTGTGCCAGGATTTCACCCATGTGATGATCGTCGCGCTGCGCAGTCTCGGCATTCCGGCCGGTTACGTGAGCGGATTCCTGAGAACCCTGCCGCCGCCGGGCGAGGAGCGGCTCGAAGGCGCCGACGCCATGCATGCCTGGGTCCGCTTCTGGTGCGGAACGACCGGCGGCTGGATGGAACTCGACCCGACGAACAACATCCCGGCCGGCACCGACCACATCGTCGTCGGCCACGGCCGCGACTACGGCGACGTGGCACCGGTGATCGGCGTGCTGAAGAGCTACGGCAGCCAGACAACCGAACAGGCCGTCGACGTCATTCCGCTCGAGTGAACCGAATTGGCACGTCTGCGTCGTTTTGGGTCAGCGCGAGCAATTGCAAACGCCACAGGAACGCCACAGGAATGACTGGCCTTCTACTCACCAGTAAAATTGCAATGAACGGATGAACGCGGTGGTAACCCATCACCGGTAGTGTCGAACCACGAACGCTTGCAACTTACGGGGCTGCACAAAAATGGGAAGTCGATCGACTGCGGGATCCTTCATGAAGATGCTGAAGGATCGGCGCGGCAATTTCGGCATGATGACAGCATTGACCGCCCCGCTGCTCTTCGCAGTGGGAGGGGTTTCCATCGATGTGGCCAGCATGCTGATGACCAAGAATCAGCTTCAGGGCGCGACCGATGCGGCAGCCCTTGCCGCCGCTTCCGCGCTTGTCTCCGAGGAACGGCCGGACATCGAAGCTGCCAAGGAGATCGCCCGCAAATTCCTGCTGAGCCAGATGGGCAACGGCACCTCGTCTGCGGATGAAGAATCTTACGATGTGATCATCACCGAGACCCCCAACGGGCTGAAAGGAAAAATCTTCAACGTCACTATTGTCAGCAAACAGGTGATCGAATTCAACGCGATGACGCGCTTGCTCGGAAGGGAGTCCACGACGCTCGAGACCCGTTCGACGGCGGAAAGTGCATCCGAGAGCAAGAACGCGCTTTCAATGTATCTGGTCCTCGACCGCTCCGGCTCGATGGCCTGGAAGACGAACACCGTCAACACGGCCAAGGCGAGCTGCCCCAACTATACGGAATTCAACTGGGGCAAATTTCCGTACCTGAAGGCAACCAGCCCCTGTTACATCACGAAAATCGATGCGCTGAAGGCGGCCGCGACCAACCTGTTTGCCCAGTTGTTGCTCGCCGATCCGGAGTCTATTTACGTTCGCACCGGTGCAGTTTCCTACAACAACAAGCAGGATACGCCCGGCAATCTTGCCTGGGGAACGATTAGCACTGCCGCTTACGTCAATGCGCTGGTCGCAATCGGCGGCACGGCATCGGGCACCGCCTTCCAGACAGCATACGAAAAGGTGATCGATAACGCGGAGGTTGAGACTCACGCCGCCAAAAACGGTCAGGTGCCGTCAAAATACATCATCTTCATGACCGACGGTGAGAACAACTACGCCAATGACGACACCGTCACGAAGCGATGGTGCGATAAGGCCAAAGCCAACAAGGTCAAGGTCTACAGCGTCGCCTTCATGGCGCCGCATCGCGGCCAGGAATTGCTGAGATATTGCGCATCGTCCTCATCGCATTACTTCGAGGCAGAGGAAGCGGCAGAGCTTGTTGCTGCATTCAAAGCAATCGGCGAACAGGCTTCGGCGATGGTGTCCCGCCTAACAAAATGACCTCATTAGCGTGCGTTCAGAATGCCGCCCGGGCCCTCCGGGGCGGCACCTTACATTGTGCGCAGAGTTTCACGCAGCCTGAAACACCTCACATTCGACCGCAAGATGCGCGGCATCTACGCTCTCGCTGCAAGCTTTTTACCCGCCCAACATCGCCGCACATCTTGGGCGAAATGCTTCGTGGAAGCGTCCACACGTAAGTCGCTGCTGTTTTAATCCTTTTAAAAACATCTGTTGCAAGCGCTTCGGATCGATGCATAAATTGCCTTCTGTCCTCGGTCCGCTCCGGCCTGCGGTTTCCCAAATGCAAACAAGGGTTTCTCAGTTTTGATAATGAATCGGCTCTCCACAACCGAACTGCCGCAGCCCGCACTGAGGTCTTCCGAACCGGGCCAGCTGGCGGTCGAGATCCTCGAGCGGCTCAAATACCGCATCGGCAAGGATCCGAAGGTTGCAAAGCCGCATGACTGGCTGACCGCCGCCATTCTGGTTGCCCGCGACCGCATCACCGACCAGTGGATGGAGTCGACGCGCAAGACTTATTCCACCAAAGCCAAGCGGGTCTATTATCTCTCGCTCGAATTCCTAATCGGACGCATGATGCGCGATGCGATGACGAATATCGGCCTGATGGACGAGATGCGCGATGCGCTCGCCTCTCTCGGCGTCGATATCGACGTGATCGCGGAACTCGAGCCCGACGCGGCGCTCGGCAACGGCGGCCTGGGTCGCCTCGCCGCCTGCTTCATGGAATCCATGGCGACCGTCGACGTGCCCGCCTATGGTTACGGCATCCGCTACATGCACGGCCTCTTCCGCCAACAGATGGCCGACGGCTGGCAGGTCGAACTGCCGGAAACCTGGCTTGCGCATGGCAACCCTTGGGAATTCGAACGGCGGGAAAGCTCCTACGAGATCGGTTTCGGCGGCAGCGTCGAAACCGTCAATGTCGACGAGGAGGTGCAGCATTACGTCTGGAAGCCAGCGGAGCGGGTGATCGCGACGGCTTTTGACACGCCGGCAGTCGGCTGGCGGGCGACCCGCGTCAACACGCTGAGGCTCTGGGCCGCGCAGCCAATCGATCCGATTCTGCTCGACGCCTTCAATGCCGGGGACCATATCGGCGCGCTGCGCGAAAGCAACAAGGCGGAGAGCCTGACGCGCGTACTCTATCCGGCGGATGCGACCCCGGCCGGGCAGGAATTGCGGCTCCGGCAGGAATATTTCTTCTCCTCCGCCTCGCTGCAGGACATTCTGCGCCGGCATCTGCAGCAATATCCGGATTTCACTTCGCTGCCGGATGCGGTCGCCATCCAGCTCAACGATACGCATCCGGCCGTCTCGGTGGCGGAATTGGTCCGTCTGCTCACTGACGTTCACGGGCTCGATTTCGATCAGGCCTGGGACATCACCCGGCGCACCTTCGCCTACACGAACCACACGCTTCTGCCGGAAGCGCTGGAAAGCTGGCCGGTGCCGCTCATCGAGCGGCTGCTGCCGCGCCACATGCAGATCGTCTACGCCATCAACGCCAAGGTCCTGATCGAAGCGCGCAGGCAGAAGCACGCGACCGATGAGGAGATTCGCAACATCTCGCTGATCGACGAGACGGGCGAGCGGCGCGTGCGCATGGGCAATCTCGCCTTTGTCGGCTCGCACTCCATCAACGGCGTCTCCGCGCTGCATACGGAACTGATGAAGGAGACGGTCTTCGCCGACCTGCATCGGATTTATCCGGAGCGCATCAACAACAAGACCAACGGCATCACGCCGCGCCGTTGGCTGATGCAATGCAATCCCGGCCTCTTTGCGCTGATCCGCGATGCGATCGGCGACGAGTTCATGGACAACTCAGAGGCGCTGCAGGCGCTCGACGCCTTTGCCGACAAGGCGAATTTCCAGGAGCAGTTCGCCGCCGTCAAGCGCGCCAACAAAGTAAGGCTGGCAAAGCTGGTTCAGGCGAGGCTCGGCATACGGCTCGATCCCTCGGCGATGTTCGACATCCAGATCAAGCGCATCCACGAATACAAGCGGCAGTTGCTGAATATCATCGAGGCTGTCGCCCTTTACGACCAGATCCGGTCGCATCCGGAGCTCGATTGGGTGCCGCGCGTCAAGCTCTTCGCCGGCAAGGCGGCGCCGAGCTACCACAATGCCAAGCTGATCATCAAGCTTGCCAACGATGTGGCCCGCGTCATCAACAACGACCCCGCCGTGCGCGGCCTGCTGAAGATCGTTTTCATCCCGAACTACAACGTCTCGCTGGCGGAAGTGATGGTGCCGGCGGCCGATCTTTCCGAGCAGATCTCGACGGCCGGTATGGAAGCCTCCGGCACCGGTAACATGAAGTTCGCGCTGAACGGCGCACTGACGATCGGCACCCTCGACGGCGCCAATGTCGAGATGCGCGACTGGGTCGGCGAAGAGAACATCCAGATTTTCGGCATGACCGCCGAAGAGGTGGCGAAGGCGCGCGCGGACGGGCACAATCCGCGTGCCGTCATCGAGGGCTCTCGCGAATTGTCGCAGGCGCTTTCGGCGATCGCCTCCGGCGTCTTCTCGCCGGACGACCCCCACCGCTTCTCGGGCCTCGTCGACGGGCTGTACAACCATGACTGGTTCATGGTCGCCGCCGATTTCGAGGCCTATGCCAGGGCCCAGCGCGAGGTCGACCAGCTCTGGACCACGCCGTCTTCTTGGTATTCCAAGACGATCCGGAACACGGCCCGCATGGGGTGGTTCTCCTCCGATCGCACCATCCGGCAATATGCCGGCGAAATCTGGAGCGCCGGATGAAAGCTTCGCCCGGCAAGGATCCGGAAGCATCCACCGCCTCAGGCCTTCTGCCAGCGCCTGAGATTGCGGCAATACTCTCAGGCAGCCACGGCAACCCCTTCGCTGTTCTCGGCGTGCACACATCGGACGAGATTATTATTGCCCGCTGCTTCATCCCCGGCGCCCAATCGGTCATCGCAGAAACCCTTTCCGGCGAGGAGATCGGCACGCTACAGCGGCGCGACGATGCCGGGTTCTTCGAAGGCCCCGTCTCGCTTCGGAAGGAGCAGCCGATCCGCTACCGCGCCCGTAACGACGGCGGCGAGTGGATCGTGGTCGACGCTTACAGCTTCGGCCCGGTCCTCGGTCCGATGGACGACTATTACATCCGCGAGGGTTCGCACCTCCGCCTTTTCGACAAGATGGGTGCCCACCAGATCACGCATGACGGCGCGGAAGGTTTTCACTTTGCCGTGTGGGCGCCGAATGCGCGCCGCGTTTCCGTGGTCGGCAGTTTCAACGATTGGGACGGTCGCCGGCACGTCATGCGATTGCGCGCCGATACCGGAATCTGGGAGATGTTCATTCCAGGCGTACCGATCGACGCCCCCTATAAGTACGAGATCGTCGACTGGGAAGGCAGGCTTCTGCCGCTGAAGGCGGATCCCTTCGCCCGCCGCTCCGAATTGCGTCCGGACACGGCCTCGGTTACGACCGGCGAGATCGCGCAGGTCTGGGAGGACGAATCGCATCGCCGGCATTGGGAGGAAGTCGATCCGCGACGCCAGCCGATCTCCATCTACGAAGTCCATGCCGGCTCGTGGCAACGCCGCGACAATGGCGAGATGCTCACTTGGGATGAACTGGCAGACCGGTTGATCCCCTATTGCATCGATATGGGCTTCACCCATATCGAATTCCTGCCGATCTCCGAATACCCCTATGATCCGTCCTGGGGTTACCAGACCACCGGCCTCTACGCCCCGACGGCGCGCTTCGGAGAACCGGAGGGCTTCGCCCGTTTCGTCAACGGCTGCCATAAAGTCGGCATCGGCGTCATCCTCGATTGGGTGCCGGCGCATTTTCCAACCGACGAGCATGGCCTTCGCTGGTTCGACGGCACGGCGCTCTACGAACACGCGGATCCGCGCCAGGGCTTTCACCCGGATTGGAAGACGGCAATCTACAATTTCGGCCGGGACGAGGTCGTCGCCTATCTCGTCAACAATGCCCTCTACTGGGCCGAGAAGTTCCATGTCGACGGCCTGCGCGTCGATGCGGTTGCATCGATGCTTTACCTAGACTACTCGCGCAAGCACGGCGAATGGATACCGAACGAGTACGGCGGCAACGAGAATCTCGCGGCCGTGCGCTTCCTGCAGACGATGAACACCCGGCTCTACGGCATCCATCAGGGGGTGCTGACGATCGCCGAGGAATCCACCTCCTGGCCGAAGGTGTCGCATCCGGTCCATGCGGGCGGCCTCGGCTTCGGCTTCAAGTGGAACATGGGCTTCATGCACGACACGCTGCAATATCTCGCTCGCGAGCCCGTGTACCGCAAGTTCCACCACAACGACATGACCTTCGGGCTGCTCTATGCCTTCAGCGAGAACTTCGTCCTGCCGCTGTCGCATGACGAGGTCGTGCACGGCAAGGGCTCGCTTGTGGCCAAGATGGCCGGCGACGACTGGCAGAAATTCGCCAATCTCAGAGCCTACTACGGCTTCATGTGGGGCTATCCCGGCAAGAAGCTTTTGTTCATGGGCCAGGAATTCGCCCAATGGCGCGAATGGTCGGAAGAACGAGCGCTCGACTGGAACCTGCTCGAATACAATCTCCATGAAGGCATGCGGCGGCTGGTGCGTGATTTGAACGGCACTTACCGGTCCAAACCGGCGCTGCATGCGCGCGATTGCGAGGGCGAAGGCTTTGAGTGGCTGATCGCGGACGACCGCGAAAATTCCGTCTTTGCGTGGCTCAGGAAGGCTCCGGGCGAGAAGCTGATCGCGGTCGTGACCAATTTCACGCCGGTTTACCGGGAGAACTATGAAGTGCCGTTCCCGGTCGAGGGGCGCTGGAAGGAAATACTCAATACCGACGCGGAGATCTATGGGGGGAGCGGCAAGGGCAACGGCGGTGCCGTCTATGCGGAGAGGAAATCGAGCGGGGTGATGACGGCCAGCATCACGCTGCCGCCTCTGGCGACCTTGATGCTGGAGCAGGACTAGCGATCCGCCGCGGCGGGCCTCGACCCGGCGGGCGGAACAGGACGAAGTGACGGGGGCCGCGCGGCGTCGCATGTGGTCGCCAAGCCGTCCTAGACGAAATGATCTTGGGGAGGACAAATGGTGGAGAAGCGTTCGCAACCTCTGGCCCGTGATGCCATGGCCTATGTTCTTGCCGGTGGCCGCGGCAGCCGGTTGAAGGAACTGACCGACCGACGCGCGAAGCCCGCCGTCTATTTCGGTGGCAAGGCGCGCATCATCGATTTTGCGCTTTCAAATGCGCTAAACTCCGGTATCCGCCGCATCGGCGTCGCGACGCAATACAAGGCACATTCGCTGATTCGGCACCTCCAGCGCGGCTGGAACTTCTTCCGCCCCGAGCGCAACGAAAGCTTCGACATCCTGCCGGCAAGCCAACGCGTCTCCGAAACGCAATGGTACGAAGGCACGGCAGACGCGGTCTACCAGAACATTGACATCATCGAGGACCATGGCGTCGAGTTCATGGTGATTCTTGCCGGGGATCACATCTACAAGATGGACTACGAGCTGATGCTGCAGCAGCACGTCGATTCGGGCGCCGACGTGACGATCGGATGTTTGGAAGTGCCGCGCATGGAAGCGACCGGCTTCGGCGTCATGCATGTCGACAACGACGACCGCATCATCGCCTTCATCGAAAAACCGGCCGATCCGCCCGGCATTCCGGGCAACCCGGAGATGGCATTGGCCTCGATGGGCATCTACGTCTTCCACACGAAATTCCTGATGGACATGCTGCGCCGGGATGCGGCCGATCCCAAGTCGAGCCGCGACTTCGGCAAGGACATCATCCCCTACATCGTCGAACACGGCAAAGCCGTGGCCCACCGCTTCACCCGCTCCTGTGTACGTTCGGACTTCGAACGCGAGGCCTATTGGCGCGACGTCGGCACGATCGATGCCTATTGGCAGGCCAATATCGACCTGACGCATGTCACGCCCGAGCTTGACATATACGACAGCACTTGGCCGATCTGGACCTTCGCCGAAATCAAACCGCCAGCGAAATTCGTCCACGATGACGAGGACCGCCGCGGCTCGGCGACATCGTCGCTCGTCTCCGGCGATTGCATCATATCCGGCGCGGCCCTCAACCAGAGCCTGTTGTTCACAGGCGTAAGGGTCAATTCATACTCCAGACTCGAAAATGCCGTAGTTCTTCCCGATGTGACGATCGGACGGCACTCGATTCTCCATAACGTCGTCATCGACAGCCGGGTCGTCATTCCGGAGGGCCTGATCGTCGGCGACGATCCGGAGCTCGACGCGAAGCGCTTCCGCCGCAGCGAAAACGGTGTCTGCCTGATTACGCAACCGATGATCGACAAGCTCGGAATCTAGGTCTCGTCTGCATGAACATCCTGTCCGTTGCGTCCGAAGTCTATCCGCTGGTCAAGACCGGGGGGCTCGCCGACGTCGTCGGCGCACTCCCTTCGGCCCTTCTGCCGCACGGCATCCGCACGCGCACGCTGGTCCCCGGCTATCCCGCCGTGCTCCACAAGCTGAAGAAGAAGAAAACGGTTGGCGGCATGGACAATCTGTTCGGCCATCCCGCCAAAGTGCTTGCAACCGAATATGACGGGCTGGATCTGCTCGTCCTCGACCAGCCGGCGCTCTACCACCGGGACGGCGGCCCCTATCTCGACACGACCGGGCGTGATTACCCCGACAATTTTCGCCGCTTCGCCGCCCTGTCGCTGGCGGCGGCGGCAATTGCCGGCGACAGTGTCGTTCCGGGCTGGAAACCCGATATCGTCCATGTCCATGACTGGCAGACGGCGCTGACGCCGGTCTATATGCGCTTCGGCTCCGCGCGCGACATGCCAACGGTGTTGACGATCCACAACATCGCCTTCCAGGGTCAGTTCGGCCCATCCGTCTTTCCGGAGCTCACCCTTCCGCCGGAAGCCTTCTCCATGCAATTCGTCGAATATTACGGCGACGTGGGCTTTCTGAAGGGTGGTCTACAGACGGCAACGGCGATCACCACCGTCAGCCCCTCCTATTCGCAGGAGATTCTCACCGCCGAATTCGGCATGGGGCTCGATGGGCTTATCGCAAGCCGGCTCGCCAGCCTGACCGGCATCGTCAATGGCATCGACGTCGATACATGGAACCCCGAGACGGACCCGCATATCGCCCAGAACTACGGCCCCGGCACGTTGAAAAGGCGGGCGGCAAACCGCAAGGCGCTGGAGGAGCGCTTCGGGCTCGACAAGACCCCCGGCCCGATCTTCTGTGTCATCAGCCGGCTCACTTGGCAGAAGGGAATGGACCTGCTGGCGCAGGTGACCGACGATATCGTCTCGCTCGGCGGCAAGCTCATCGTGCTCGGTTCGGGCGACGCGGCGCTCGAAGGCGCGCTCATGGCTTCCGCCTCGCGCCATCGCGGCCATGTCGGGATGGTGACCGGCTATGACGAACCGCTGTCGCACCTGATGCAGGCCGGGTCCGACGCGATCCTCATTCCCTCGCGATTCGAGCCCTGCGGGCTCACGCAGCTCTACGGATTGCGCTATGGTTGCGTACCGATCGTCGCCCGCACCGGCGGCCTGACCGACACGGTCATCGACGCTAACGAGGCGGCGCTCGCGGCCAAGGTCGCGACCGGCTTCCAGTTCCACCCGGTCACTGCAGACGGCTTGCGTCTTGCGATCAGGCGGGCGCTGCGCGCATACAACGAGCCGAAAGTGTGGGCACGTCTGCAGAACCAGGGCATGAGGTCGGACGTTTCCTGGGCCAAGAGCGCTGAGCGCTATGCTTCGCTCTATTCCGGTCTTCTCGCGAAAGGCTAAAACAAATGATAGTAACCGTCACCACCAACCCTTACGGCGATCAGAAACCCGGCACTTCGGGCCTGCGCAAGAAGGTTCCGGTGTTCCAGCAGAAGAACTACGCCGAGAACTTCATCCAGTCGATCTTCGATTCGCTCGAAGGTTATGAGGGCGAAACGCTGGTGATCGGCGGCGACGGCCGCTACTACAACCGCGAAGTCATCCAGAAGGCCATCAAGATGGCGGCGGCAAACGGCTTCGGTCGCGTGCTCGTCGGCCGCGGCGGCATCCTTTCGACCCCGGCCGCCTCCAATATCATCCGCAAATACCAGGCATTCGGCGGCATCGTGCTGTCAGCGAGCCACAATCCCGGCGGCCCGACCGAGGATTTCGGCATCAAGTACAATGTCGGCAATGGCGGGCCGGCACCGGAGAAGGTGACGGATGCGATCTTCGCCCGCACTCAGGCGATCGACAGCTACAGGATCGCCGACGTGCCCGACGTTAATCTCGACGTCGAGGGCACTCAGCACGTCGAAGACATGGCGGTGACGGTCATCGACCCGGTAGCCGACTACGCCGAACTCATGGAGAGCCTGTTCGACTTCCCCGCGATCCGCACGCTGATTGCCAGCGGCTTCCGCGTCGTCTTCGATGCGATGAGCGCCGTCACCGGCCCCTATGCCAAGGAGATCCTCGAGAAACGTCTGGGGGCGCCCAAGGGCTCGGTCATGAACTTCATCCCGCTGCCCGATTTCGGTGGCCACCATCCCGACCCGAATCTCGTCCATGCTCGCGCGCTCTACGAGACGATGATGGCGCCCGACGCACCCGACTTCGGCGCGGCTTCCGACGGCGACGGCGACCGCAATCTCATCATCGGCAAGGGCATCTTCGTCACGCCTTCGGACAGCCTTGCCATTCTCGCGGCCAACGCGCATCTGGCGCCCGGCTACGCCAAGGGCCTCGCCGGCATCGCCCGCTCGATGCCGACGAGCGGCGCGGCCGACCGCGTCGCCGAAAAGCTCGGCATCGGCCTCTATGAGACGCCGACCGGCTGGAAGTTCTTCGGCAATCTGCTCGACGAGGGCCTGGCGACCATCTGCGGCGAGGAAAGCGCCGGCACCGGCTCCAATCACGTGCGCGAGAAGGACGGGCTCTGGGCGGTGCTGCTCTGGCTCAACGTCCTGGCAGCGCGCAAGGAGAGCGCGCTCGACATCGTGCGCAAGCATTGGGCGACCTATGGCCGCAACTATTATTCGCGCCACGACTACGAGGCCGTCGATACCGATGCGGCAAACGGGCTGATGGCGGCGCTCAGGGAAAAACTTGCCGACCTGGCCGGGAATAGCTTCGGTGCGCTCACAGTCGAGGCCGCCGACGACTTTTCCTATAACGATCCGGTCGACAAGTCCGTCAGCAAGAATCAGGGCATCCGGGTCCTCTTCAGGGGCGGCTCGCGCGTGGTGTTCCGCCTTTCGGGCACCGGCACCTCCGGCGCGACGCTGCGCGTCTATATCGAGCGCTACGAGCCGGACCCGGCACGGCACGATCTCGACACGCAGGAGGCGCTCGCCGATCTGATCGCCGTCGCCGACGAGATCGCGGAAATCAACTCGCGCACCGGCCGCAGCGCTCCGAGCGTGATCACCTGACATCTAATGTCAGATGGGGCGCAATGCGCGGCCCTTTCTCTCCTGCCCCTTTACCCCCTCTGGCCTGCCGGCCATCTCCCCCACAACGGGGGGAGAAAATGTGCGGCTTGCCACTCGCCCCGCACGCTTCTGCAAGCGGAGCGCTTCGGTGGAGACGCAATGTCTGCCACATCTATTCTCCCCCCTTGTGGGGGAGATGGCCGGCAGGCCAGAGGGGGTAAAGGGCAGGAGTATTAACCTCAACCGCCTATCCAGAAGGGACGCGCCTTATGCCGACGCCCGGAAGTCTAACCCTCGGCGTGACCCGCATGCCGGCTGGAGCCCGCTTTGCCGTCTGGTCGCAGAATGCCGCCCGAATCGACCTCTGCCTGTTCGACAAGGCAGGCAAGACCGAACTTCGCCGCCTGCCGATGCTGCGCGATGGCGACGTGCACAGCCTCACTCTCACCGACGTCCCCTCCGGCACGCGCTACGGACTTCGGGCCGACGGCATCTATTCGCCGCAACATGGCCTCTGGTTCGACCCCTCGAAGCTCCTGGTCGACCCCTATGCACTGGAACTCGACCGCCCCTTTCGCCACGATCCGCGGCTGATGGTCTATGGGGAGGAGACGGCCGATCTCGTGCCCAAGGCAATTGTCACCGATTTCAGGCCCGTGGGGCCGAAACCGCCACTCTTTTCGCCCGGCGGACTAATTTACGAAATCGCCGTCAAGCCGTTCACGATCCACCATCCGGACATTCCTGAAAAAAAGCGCGGCACATTGGTTGCGCTCGCCGAACCAGCCGTCATCGACCACCTCACCCACCTCGGGGTCTCCGCAGTCGAACTGATGCCGATCGTCGCCTGGATCGATGAGCGGCATTTGCCGCCGCTCGGCCTCCATAACGGCTGGGGCTACAATCCGATCGCCCCGATGGCGCTCGATCCGCGCCTCGTTCCCGGCGGCATCAGGGAGCTGCGCCGGACTGTGGCGGCGCTGCACAAGGCCGGCATCGGCGTTATCCTTGATCTCGTCTTCAATCATTCCGGCGAGAGCGACCGCTACGGCACGACGCTTTCGATGCGCGGGCTCGACAATCTCATCTATTATCGTCACGTGTCGGACCGGCCCGGCGAACTCATCAACGACACCGGTTGCGGCAACACGATCGCCTGCGACAATCCGGTCGTGCAGGCGCTCATCCTCGACAGCCTGCGGCATTTCGTGCGCGCTGCCGGCGTTGACGGCTTCCGCTTCGATCTCGCCTCCATCCTTGGCCGCGACATGAGCGGGTTTCACCGCGATGCCGCCCTGTTCCAGGCCATTGCCGCCGATCCGGTACTTGGCGACCGTATTCTCATCGCTGAGCCTTGGGATACCGGTCCCGGCGGCTATCAGCTCGGCAATTTTCCCGAAGCCTTCCTTGAATGGAACGATCGGGCGCGCGACGACATGCGCCGCTACTGGCGAGGCGACCGGCACGCGGTCGGCGCTTTCGCGACGGCGCTTGCGGGCTCTTCCGATACGTTTTCGCGCTGGGGCGGGACAAGCACACGCAGCGCCAACTTCATCGCCGCCCATGACGGTTTCACGCTGCTGGATCTCGTCTCCTACGCGCGCAAGCACAACGAGGCGAATGGCGAGGACAACCGCGATGGTCACGAGGAGAATTATTCCTGGAATAACGGCGTCGAGGGACCAACCGAGGATCCGGAAGTCCTGGCGGCACGAAAGCACGATGCGCTGGCGCTGATCGGCAGCCTTTTCGCGTCCCGCGGCGCAATCATGCTGACGGCAGGGGACGAAGGCGGGCGCAGCCAGCACGGCAACAACAATGCCTATGCGCAGGACAATAACATCACTTGGCTCGACTGGAGCAGGCTCGACCGACAGATGATCGACCGTACGGCCGCACTCTCCGCCATGCGCCGGCGCTTCCGCGTCTTCGCCGAAACGACCTTCTTCACCGGCACAGATGACGTCGCATGGCTACGCTTCGAAGGCCGTCCAATGACGGTCGCGGACTGGGAGCATCCGGCTACCGACAACCTGGTCATGGTGCTTCCGACGGAGGACGGGGTTCAACAGCTCCTCACGCGACTCGCCGTCGTCATCAACCGCAGCCACGCACCGCATTCGTTCCGGCTGCCCGCAACTCTCGACGGCGAATGGCGCGACGCCCTCACGGGCGCGGCATTCGCCGCCGTCGCCCCTGCCCGCTCGGTCAGCTTTTTCGTCGAGGTTTTTTAAAGTCTTACCACCACTTGCTAGGGCGTGCCCGAGCGGCCTATAGATCAGTTGCGAGGCCTTCTTCAGGATGAATACATGCCGCAAGAAATTTCACTTTCCGATGTCAAGGACTTGGTCGGCAAGGAGATCGGCGTCTCCGACTGGATCAGCGTGACGCAGAAAACCATTGACAACTTCGCCGAGGCCACCGGCGACTTCCAGTTCATCCACACGGACCCGGTGCGCGCGGCGGCTGAGACCCCCTTCGGCGGCACGATCGCGCATGGTTTCCTGTCGCTCTCGCTGCTATCGGCGATGAACTACAACTGCCTGCCGAAGATCCGCGAGCAAACCATGGGCATCAATTACGGCTTCGACAAGGTGCGCTTCATGGCACCGGTCAAGAGCGGCGCGCGCGTACGCGGCCGCTTCACCATGGCCGAAGCCCGTTTCCGCGGCGCCGGCATGCTGATGATCACCTATGACGCGACAGTGGAGATAGAAGGCGAGAGGAAGCCGGCGCTGACTGCGATCTGGCAGACGATCATTCAGTTCGACCCGAAGGACCGGCCGGCGGATGCCTGAGGAGCGGCTCCGCTGAGGCGGCGATACTACAGTGCCGCGCGTCTAATCAGACGCGCAAAGGTCGCTGTAGCACTTTGATTTACTGCATGGGCCATTGCCACGAGTCCCTTCTCCCCGCAAGCGGGGAGAAGGTGCCGGCAGGCGGATGAGGGGCAGTCACATTGCCCGAGCTTTTCAGTGCGCCGCGTCCACCGCGCCTTCCGAGAGCAAGCCGAAAACGAAGGGCGAGAATGACCGCCAGAATTCGACGCGGAAGGTGTCCTCGGCCGCGCGGAAGAGAACGATTTCCGCCTTGCCGAAGGTCGTGCGCGAGCAGGCGCCGACAGGAAAGACGGCGAGCGACAGGTCCTGCGGGCAGCCGCTGTTGATCGCGACTTCCGCGCCCGGTCCGCTGACGATCACGGCCGTATTGCGGTGAGACACGTCTACAGCCGAGTGCAAGGCGTTGCTCGAGGCTGCCGCCGACATCAGGTCGGCGCCGTCCTCGTCGATCACCAGCCATTCGTCCGGACCGAGCCAGAGCACGTGGCGCTTGCCCGTGGAAGCCGAAGACTTCGGCCGCACCGGCAGCGTGACGCCGAGCGCGGCGGAGAGGGCCGAAACCGCTTCGGCCGAGGCGCGCAGCGCGACCCGAGAGGCGGGGGCGGCCGGTATGACGGTGGCCGCCGGCGAGCCGCCGCGGAGCCCATCGAGCGGAGCTTTGCGAGTTGCCATTGCCTGGTCAGCCATGGAGGCGACCTCCTTCCTTGTCAAAGAACACCATGTCGCTCACTTCGACGGCAATCGTCCGGTCGGCCATCGGCACGTAGAGCGTCTGCCCGAGGCGCGCGCGGCCGCCGGCAACGAGCGCCATCGCGATCGATCGGCCGCAGTTCGGCGACCAGTAGGCCGAGGTCACATGACCGAGCATCGTCATCGGCTTCGGCTCGTTCGGATCAGCGACGATCTGCGCGCCCTCCTCGAGCACCACCTTCGGATCCTTGGTGAGCAGCCCGACGAGCTGCTTGCGGCCGTCTCTGACGAGGTCGGGCCGCTTCAGCCCGCGAATGCCAACGAAGTCTGGCTTCTTCTTCGAAACCGCCCAGGACAGCCCTGCATCGTCCGGCGTGACAGTGCCGTCCGTGTCCTGGCCGACAATGATATAGCCTTTTTCGGCGCGCAGGACGTGCATGGTCTCGGTGCCGTAGGCGCAGGCGCCCATCGGCTCGGCCCGAGCCCAGATCGCCTCCCATACCGCCTGACCATAATCCGCCGGCACGTTCACTTCGAAGCCAAGTTCACCGGTGAACGACATGCGGAAGAGCCGCGTCGGCACGCCACAGATGCGACCTTCGGCAACGCTCATATGCGGGAAGGCCTCGTTCGAGAGATCGATGCCTTCGACGAGCGGCGCGATGATCTCGCGCGCCTTCGGTCCCTGCACGGCGATGACGGCCCATTGCTCGGTGGTCGAGGTGAGCCACACCTTGAGGTGCGGGAATTCCGTCTGGAGATAGTCTTCCATGTGATGGAGGACGCGCGGCGCACCGCCGGTCGTCGTCGTCACATGGAAGCGGTCTTCGGCAATCCGGCCGACGACGCCGTCGTCATAGATGAAGCCGTCGTCGCGCAGCATGATGCCGTAGCGGCAGCGGCCGGGCTTCAGATTGTCCCAGGCATTCGTGTACATGAGGTTGAGGAACTTGGCGGCGTCCGGGCCCACCACCTCGATCTTGCCGAGGGTGGAGGCATCGAAGACGCCGGCGACTTCGCGAACGGTCTTGCATTCGCGGGCGACCGCCTCATGCATGGTCTCGCCGGCCATCGGGTAGAACCAGGCGCGCTTCCAGTTGCCGACGTCCTCGAACTCGGCGCCTTGCGCCTCCTCCCAGGCATGCATCGGCGTCTTGCGGGCCGGGTCGAACAGGCTGCCGCGCGAATGGTTGACAATCGTGCCGAAGGTCACAGGCGTGTAAGGCTGGCGAAAGGTCGTGAGCCCCACCGCCGGGATTTCCTTGCCGAGCGCCTCCGCCGCGATCGCAAGCCCATGCATGTTGGAGAGCTTGCCCTGGTCGGAGGCCATGCCATTCGTCGTGAAGCGCTTGATATGCTCGATCGAGTGCATGCCCTCGCGCACAGCGAGGCGGATATCCTTGGCGCAGACATCGTGCTGGAAGTCGATGAAGGCCTTGACCGTTTTGTCGGCCCCTGCCCCTTCGGCCGCGCCGATCATCCCGCCCGTCCACTCGAAAGCGTTCCGGCCGGTGAGCGTGATCTGCGTACCGCCTTCGGCGCCGGCGGCGCGGGCCGCAAGTTCGCCGGCGGCAAGCGCTTCGTCGATCGTCGACTGCAGGTCGTCGGTGCCGTTGCAGGCGCCCACGGAGAGGCATTCCTGGGCATAGATGCCGGGCAGGAAACGCTCCGTAGCCGCGTCGAACTTCACCTTACCGCGCGATTGCGAGAACAGGTGTACGGACGGCGTCCAGCCGGCCGAGACCAGAAGCGCATCGACGGCGATCTTGCGCTGACCGCCGCCGCCGTTGCGGGCGACGCTGATGGAGGCAACACGGAGTTTGCCGCTGGTGTTGACGACGGAATGTCCGGTCAGCACCTCTATGCCGAGGTTGCGGGCCTCCTCGAGCACCGCCTCGCCCGGTTTCTGGCGGCAATCGACGACGACGGGCACCGCGACGCCTGCCCGCTTCAGGTCGAAGGCCGCCTCGTAGGCGGAGTCATGTGCCGTATAGATGCCGACCCTCTTCCCGACGGCGACGCCGAAATGGTTGAGATAGGTGCGGCCGGCGGAAGCCAGCATGATGCCGGGCCGGTCATTGTTGGCGAAGACCATATGGCGCTCGATCGAGCCATTGGCGAGGATCACCTTCCTTGCGCGGACCTGCCAGAGCCGCTCACGTGGCAGCGTTTTGTCGACCGCGGCGAGATGATCGGTCACGCGTTCGACGAGGGCGACGAAATTGTGATTGTAGTAGCCGAAGGCGGTCGTGCGGGTCAGCAGCGTGACGTTGGCCATGGCGGCAAGCGCCCTGCCGGTCTGCTGCGCCCAATCATAGCCGGGCTTGCCGTCGATGACGGTACCGATGTCGTGGTGAAGTGCACCGCCGACTTCGCCCTGTTCGTCGCAGAGGATTACTTTGGCGCCGGCCTTCGCCGCGGCCAGGGCGGCCGCAAGACCGGATACGCCGGCACCGACCACCAGCACGTCGCAATGCACGTAACGGCTTGCATAGTGATCCGGATCCGGCTCCGTCGGCGTGACGCCAAGGCCGGCCGCGCGGCGAATGAAGGGCTCGTAAATCTTATGCCACGCCGCCTTCGGCCACATGAAGGTCTTGTAGTAGAACCCGGCCGCGAAGAAGGGCGACAGGAGATCGTTGAAACCGCCAATGTCGAACGAGAGCGAAGGCCAGCGGTTCTGGGAGGCGACCTTCATGCCATCGAAGACCTCCTGCACCGTGGCACGCACGTTCGGCTGGCGCCGCGCCGCATCGCGCGAGACGTCGAGGAGCGCATTCGGCTCTTCGGCGCCGGCGGAAAGAATGCCGCGCGGACGGTGATATTTGAACGAGCGGCCGACGAGATGAATATCATTGGCAAGCAGCGCCGAGGCGACCGTGTCGCCCTCCAGCGCCTTGAGCGTCCGCCCGTCAAAGGTGAAGCGGGCGGTTCGTGCCGGCGTCAGGCGCCCCGCACCCGAAATGCGATTGACCCCGCTCATTGTGCCGCTCCTTCCAGGGCCTCGTAGGTTTCGACCGTCGCGGGCGTCTTTGGTTCCGCGTCAAGGACAGGCTTCGGTTCGCCGGCCTTATAGGTGGTGATGAAACGGTCGCTGACCGTGTCGCGGGCCGCGTTGAAGAAGCGGCCGCAGCCATGTATGTGCCGCCATCTTTCGAAGATGACCCCCTTCGGGTTTTCGCGCAGGAAAAAATAGGCCTCGAATTCTTCGTCGCTAATCTCGGCCATGTTGGTGGGACGGGCGATGTGAGCATCGCCGCCGTTGCGGAATTCGAGCTCGGCGCGCTCTTCCTCGCAATAGGGGCAGTAAATCAGTAGCATCTGGAATGTCCTCGCATCAATGCGCAACGGCGGCGGCGGCCGCCTCGTCGATGAGCCGCCCGGTGCGGAAGCGATCTAGCGTCAGCCCCGCAGCGAGCCGGTGCGGCTCGCCCCGTGCGATGAGATGGGCAAAGAGGTTGGCCGATCCGGGCGTCGCCTTGAAACCACCGGTACCCCAGCCGGCATTGAGGTAGAGGCCCGGAACCGGCGTCACGCTCTGGATCGGCGAGCGGTCCTGGGTGACGTCGACGATGCCACCCCATTGCCGCATCATCTTCACCCGACGGAACATCGGGAAAAGCTCGCAGATCGCGTCGAGCGTATGGGTAATGATCTGCAAGCCGCCCGTCTGCGAATAGGAATTGTACTGGTCGGTCCCGGCGCCGATGACGAACTCGCCCTTATCGGACTGCGAGATATAGGCATGCACCGAATTCGACATCACGACGCACGGGAAGATCGGCTTCAGCGGCTCGGAGACGAGCGCCTGCAACGGCTGGCTCTGCAACGGCATGCGCACGTCCACCATCTGCATCAGGACGGATGTGTGGCCGGCAGCGGAGATCCCGATCTTCTTAGCGCCAATAAAGCCGCGATTGGTGTCGACGCCGGTCACGCGCCCGGTTTCGTCACGGCGAATGCCGCTGACCTCGCAGTTCTGGATGATGTGGACGCCGCGGTCCGAAGCCGCGCGCGCATAGCCCCAGGCCACCGCGTCGTGGCGCGCCGTGCCGCCGCGCCGCTGCAGCGCCGCGCCATTGATCGGATAGCGGGCGGTCTTGGAAATGTCGAGCGGCGGACAATAGGCCTTGGCCTGTTCCGGCGTCAGCCATTCGTTGTCGATGCCGTAGAGCCGGTTGGCATTGATGTGCCGCTTGAAGGACTGCTGGTCATGGATATTGTGCGACAACATCATCACGCCACGTGGCGAATACATCACGTTGTAGTTCAGGTCCTGCGACAGGTTTTCCCAGAGCTTCAGCGAATGCTCGTAGATGTCCATACTCTCTTCATAAAGATAGTTGGAGCGGATGATCGTCGTGTTGCGCCCGGTATTGCCGCCGCCGATCCAGCCCTTTTCGAGTACGGCGACATTGGTGATGCCGTGCTCCTTGGCGAGGTAATAGGCGGCCCCGAGGCCAT
>JAPSJG010000312.1 GCA_031178305.1 Sinorhizobium sp. | reverse complement strand
GCTGATCTCGCTCGGGACGATGTTCGTCATCGTGACGCGCAATATCGATGTGTCGAGCGGTTCGGTGCTTGGCCTCAGCGCCGCCGTGCTCGGCCTTTCACTCACAGCCGGGGTTAGCCTGCCGCTCACCATAGCCTTCTGCCTTGCAACCGGTGCTGTCGCAGGGGCCTTCAACGGCCTGATGGTTGCCTATCTCGGCATTCCATCCATCGTTGCCACGCTTGGAACGCTTGGTCTTTATCGCGGCATCATGCTCGTCCTCACGGGCGGGCGCTGGATCGAGGACCTGCCGCAGGGTCTAAAGGCGCTCGCCGCCAATCTCGGCTTCGGCTTCTCTGTCCTCACGATTGTTGTGCTGGCACTTGTTGCGCTCGCCTGGATCGTACTGCGCAAGACGCGCTTCGGCCGCAATTTCTACGCGGTAGGCGATAACCGCGCGGCTGCCCACCATCTCGGTGTACCGGTTAAGCTGGTGCAGTTTTCCGCTTTCGTCGCAACGGGCATCTGCGCCGCCCTCGCCGGCCTCGTCTTCGCCGGACAGATCGGCTTCATCCCAAATCAGGCCGGCAACGGCATCGAACTGAAGGCCATTGCCGTCAATGTGCTAGGAGGCGTGAGCCTTCTCGGAGGCACCGGTTCGGTCGCTGGCGTCTTCGCCGCCGTCATCTTTATCACCTCGATCGACAGCGCCCTCGTTTTCTTGAAGATCCCGGCCTATTGGAACGACTTCATTGCAGGCGCGATCCTGCTCTCGGTGCTGCTGCTCGATGGCCGCATCCGCCAGGTTATCGACCGGCGCATCCGTGCCCGCCGCTATGGGGTGCACGAGCGCGGCCCAACACAATCCCGTGAGACGACGACGGCGCGCAATGTAGAGGCAAGCCGATGAAAAAGCTGATCTTCCGCTGGGAGGCTGCCCTTTTTGCCATGCTCGTCGCAGAACTTGTCATCTTCGGTCTCGTCAATCCGCGCTTCCTCAATCTCACGAACCTGATCTACGGCACCTCAGACTTCGTCCAGATCGGCATCGTCGCCCTGCCGCTGACCCTTGTCATCATTGCCGGCGGCATCGACGTCTCTTTCGCCTCGGTAATCGGCCTTACCGCCATCATCTTCGGTGTCGCGACGTTCTACGGCGTGCCGCTTCCGCTTTCCATCTTGCTCGCGCTGGTCACCGGCGTCCTCTGCGGGCTCCTCAACGCCACGGTCATCCACCTGTCGAAGATACAGCCGCTCGTCGTCACGCTCGGCAGCCTCTATCTCTTCCAGGGTACGGCGACCGTCGCTTCCGGTCTCGTCGGCGCGGGCGGCTACGAGGGCATCGGCAACTTTCCGGAGGCCTTCAACGCCTTCGGCTATGCCGAATTCCTCGGACTGCCGGCACCTCTGGCGCTCTTCCTTGCACTCTCGCTCGTGCTCATCGTCCTTCTGCATTTCACTCGTTTCGGTCGCACAGTGTTCCTTTCCGGCCAGTCTGAAAGCGCTGCCCGTTTCGCCGGAATCCCGGTCGGCCGCGTCCAGACGATCACCTATGTCATTACCGGCGTGTCGGCGGCCATCGCCGGCCTCGTAATGTCGGCCTATTTCGGTTCCGCGCGCGTCGACCTCGGTTCGGCAACCCTGCTGCCGGCCGTCACCGCGGCCGTACTTGGCGGCGCCTCCATCTATGGCGGTCAGGGCTCCATCCTCGGCACTCTGCTTGCCACCTTCGTCATCGGTTACCTGCAGCAGGGTTTGCAGGCGGCCGGCGTCCCCAGCCAGATTTCCAGCGCGCTTTCGGGAGGGTTGCTGGTTGTCGCGGTCGCATTGCGCCACGCAAGCGCGATGCTGGCCGATTTCATCGCAGTCGCCCGGCAACAGAGACAGAACCGGGCGGCCGTCACTTCAGGAGGAGAATGACAATGATCAAGACCATCATCAAATCCGGCACCCTCGCCGCGGCGCTTTTGGCCGGCACCATGCTCGCGTCCGGCGCTGCGCATGCGGAAAACCAGATCGCCTTCATACCCAAGCTGGTGGGTGTCGGCTTCTTCACCTCCGGCGGCGCCGGCGCGGTGAAGGCGGGCGAGGAAGTCGGCGCGAAGGTCACCTATGACGGCCCGACGGAGCCGAGCGTTTCCGGGCAGGTCCAATTCATCAACAACTTCGTCAACCAGGGCTACAACGCGCTTATCGTTTCCTCCGTCTCTCCGGACGGCCTGTGCCCGGCGCTGAAGCGCGCCATGGAACGCGGCGTGCTCGTCATGACCTGGGACAGCGACGTCAACCCGGATTGCCGCAGCTACTATATCAACCAAGGCACGCCTGAGCAGCTTGGCGGCCTTCTGGTCGACATGGCGGCCGAGGGCGTGAAGAAGGAAAAGGCCAAGGTCGCCTTCTTCTACTCGAGCCCGACCGTGACCGACCAGAACGCCTGGGCGGAAGCCGCCAAGGCGAAGATCGCCAAGGAGCATCCGGGCTGGGAAATCGTTACCACCCAGTACGGCTACAACGACGCTCAGAAGTCGCTGCAGACGGCTGAAAGCATCCTGCAGACCTATCCTGACCTCGACGCGATCATTGCGCCCGACGCCAACGCCCTGCCGGCAGCAGCGCAGGCGGCGGAAAACTTGAAGCGCGCCGAGGGCGTCACTATCGTCGGCTTCTCCACGCCCAACGTCATGCGGCCCTATATCGAGCGCGGCACGATCCAGCGCTTCGGCCTGTGGGACGTCACGCAGCAAGGCAAGATCTCGGTCTTCGTTGCCGATCACGTTCTGAAGAACGGGCCGATGAAGGTCGGCGAGAAGCTGGAGATCCCCGGCGTCGGCACCGTCGAAGTCTCAGCCAACAAGGTACAGGGCTATAACTACGAAGCCGATGGCAACGGCATCATCCTGCTGCCGGAGCGCACCGTTTTCACCAAGGAAAACATTGGCAACTTCGACTTCTGAGCACGCACAAACGGCGGGCGGCTCCGGTTGCCCGCCGACCTAAATTCAAGGACAGGACAATTCGCATGGAAAGCCGTTGGAACGACGAGGACGCAGCACGTTTTGTAGAGGCGGCACGCGCCGCGGGACAGAGCGAGGCGCTCGGCCTTCGCATCTACACCTCCCGTATCATCGGCAGCGATCCCGACCTTGTGCTGCACGGCGGCGGCAACACCTCGGTCAAGGTAAGGTCTGCCGAGGGCGAAGAGCTCATGCACATCAAGGGAAGCGGCTGGGACCTCGACACGATCGAGGCACCGGGCCTGCCCGCCGTGCGCCTTGCGCCGCTGCTAGAAGCTCGCAACACCCCGAAACTTTCAGACCCGGACATGGTTTCGCTGTTGCGTGCCAGCCTGATCGAGAAGGACGCGCCGAACCCGTCCGTCGAAGCGCTGCTGCACGCCTTCATACCCTTTGCCTACGTCGACCACACGCATGCGACAGCGGTCCTGGCGCTCGCCGATCAGCCGAACATGCGCGACACCGTTCGTCGCATTTATGGCGATCGCCTCGCCTATGTGCCCTATGTGATGCCCGGTTTCGATCTTTCCATCGCCGCCGACCGCATCTATCGCAACCACTCGGGTTGCGAGGGTCTATGGCTGGAAAATCACGGCCTCTTCACGTTCGCAAACGATGCCCGGGCTTCCTACGAGCTGATGATCGAGTTCGTCACTCTGGCGGAGCAGGAACTCGCCCGCGCCGGCGTGGCGTTGACGGGCCCGCAGCCCAATGACGGCGAGACAGACGCGGCGCTTGCTGCGCGGCTGGAAAAAGCACTGATGCGAGAAGGGTCGCCTTTCGCAAAGGGTGTCTTCCTCGATTACCGTTCGACCGAAGCGATCCGCGAACTCGCATCGAAGCCGAATGTGGAAGCGATCAGTCTGCGCGGCACAGTGACGCCCGACCACGTAATCCGCATCAAACCCTGGCCGATGATCATCGGGGCCGATGCTGATGAACCCGCAATAGAGAACGCATTAGCCGCCTATGCGGACCGCTACAGGGCCTACTTTGAGCGAAACGCGACCCGCGCCAACGAGCAGAAACGGATACTCGACGTCTATCCACGCGTCGTTCTGGTGATTGGGAAAGGCATGTTCGCACTCGGCGCGAATGCCAAGACAGCCAAAATCGGCGGAGATCTTTGCGAACAGGCTGCGCGAGCAATCAACGCCGCGGATGCGTATGGCTGCTTCACTCCGATCAGCGAGGCAGATCTCTTCAACATGGAGTACTGGTCGCTTGAACAGGCTAAGTTGAAAATAGCGGGATAACATGTATCCGCACCCAAAAGTGGCAGGATTGATGTTCTCGGCTTCCCCAAAAAAGGAATCGACTGCTCCTTCCTCCCTGGAGCACCGATCGCTTGCTTTGACCCATACGAGGTAATGGCCTCCGAACCAATTTGGTGGTTGGACCTCCGACATCGAAGTCCGGGTCCAATCTTGGCACCGATCAGACCGACGTGGCCGGAGTTAAGAAATCGAGAACCTCCGTGTTGCTCCCTGAGAGAAGTCACCGCCCATGCCTCATACAGCCTGGCGCGGAACGACGAAACCGAGCTCCAACCTGTTTTCGAAAGCAGTGAACGTGTCCCTCCCCGCAGCACCGTAGGGGCCGAGGTTCGTTCCTGTTTGTTCAACACGCGATGACGATCCGGCGATCGCCACGCTTCTAAGCTTCAGTTCGGGGGCGCCAAATGATGCGTCCATTCGGCGCAACGCCCGAGGCTGAATTGACAGTTCCTGCCCCCTTTCCTTCATAAGGAGACCTCCGAGAACAGCATCGCTTAACACCGCAAACTGCCAGCGGCTGCATTCAGCCTCTCGTGCGGCGGCCGCCGCAGATCGCCGGGTATCGCGTGATCAACAGGAATTTACGGGTATGCACAAGACCGACTGCGATCTACCATGGCAGTGATTCAGTCAGTGGTTTCAAGGGAATGGCCGAAGAGAAA